>DAOMFG010000177.1:0-3626 GCA_035429685.1 Methylophilaceae bacterium
ATCCGAGCTACGTGATGTCCAGCTCTTTCGCCAACCAGACCATCGCCAAGATCGAGTTGTTCACCCGCACGGCGGATTACCCGGTGGGCGTCTACACGCTGCCCAAGCATCTCGACGAGAAAGTCGCACGCCTGCAGCTGAAGAAGCTCAACGCACAGCTCTCCACGCTGACCGAGCAGCAGGCCGCCTATATCGGCGTACCGATGCAAGGCCCGTACAAATCGGAACACTACCGGTACTAGGAGAAACAGCATGAAGTGGCTGCTCGCATGGATCGCCAACGCCGCAGCATTATTGGTGCTGGCCTATCTCTACCCTGCGGTACAGGTGGCCGATTTCTGGACGGCCTTGCTGGTGGCTGCCGTGCTCGGGTTGATCAACCTGCTGGTGCGGCCCATCCTGATACTGTTGACCTTGCCGGTAACGCTGCTGACGTTCGGCCTATTCCTGCTGGTCATCAATGGCGCCATGTTCCTGCTGGCGGATAAGCTGGTGGACGGCTTCCATATCAGCGGCTTCTGGCCGGCGGTACTCGCCGCCCTCATTTACAGCGTGATCTCCTGGCTGCTGCAAAGCTTGCTTGGACTGCGCAAAGATTGATCGAACATGACAGCTGAACGTACCTACAGTTTTGAATTCTTCCCGCCCAAGACCCCTGAGGGCATGGCCAAACTGCGCGAAACGCGCAGGCAGCTGGCGCAGCTCGGGCCCAAGTTCTTCTCGGTGACCTTCGGCGCCGGCGGTTCGACGCGCGACAGGACCCTGGAAACCGTGCTGGAAATCCGGGCCGAGGGCTCCGAGGCGGCGCCGCACCTGTCCTGCATTTCTTCTACCCGCGAGGAGATACGCACCATCCTGGCGCAATACCGCGAGCATGGCATCAGACACCTGGTGGCCTTGCGCGGCGACCTGCCATCGGGCGAGGTAGCGGCCAGCGACTTTCGCTATGCCAACGAACTGGTGGAGTTCATCCGCCAGGAAACCGGCGACTGGTTCAATATCGAAGTGGCCGCCTACCCGGAATTCCATCCGGAAGCACGCTCGGCACAAGCCGATCTGACCGCCTTCAAGCACAAGGTGGATGCGGGCGCGAACGCCGCGATTACGCAGTATTTCTACAATGCTGACGCCTACTTCCGCTTTATGGAACAGTGTGACGCCATGGGCATCAGCATCCCGGTGGTGCCTGGCATCATGCCGATCTACAACTTCGCTCAGCTGTCGCGCTTCTCAGCCATCTGTGGCGCGGAAATCCCGCGCTGGCTACGGCTAAGAATGCAGGACTACGGCGACGACCTGGCTGCGGTACGAGCTTTCGGACTGGATGTGGTGACGGATCTGTGTGACCGCCTGCTGGCCGGCGGCGCGCCGGGACTGCATTTCTACACGCTCAACCAGGCGGGGACAATCTCGACCATCTGGCAGCGTCTGGGGCTGTAAACAGGCGATCCCCGGGCTCCCGGGGATCATTTGTGACTTATTTGCCGGATTTTTTCAGATTGTCCAGGCTGCATGCGGTCGGGGCAACGCCAGCCAGTACCAGCATGCCGCCTGCAATCGCGAGGTACTGCATGAAAATGATGGGCTCGCCCAGTTTCAGGAAGAATGCCACGAACAAGGCGTAGCCGGCCATCGTGTAGGCAGCGGCGCGCGTCCTGTAGCCGAGAAGCAGCAAACTCCCGCCGACGAACTGGATCAGAAGGGTCAGCGGCGCGAAGATGCCGGGCAGTCCAAACTGGCCAAGGTAAACCTGATAGGCGGTATAGCCGTCCGGGTGGCTGGTGATGGCAATGATCTGGAATAGCGTAGCAAGCAGAAAGAGCTGCGCCAGCAGCAAACGTGCGATAACGGGAACGAATTTTTGCATCGGGATGTTTCCTGTTGTGACAAAGCGCCACATAATGCACGCATCCATATCCCGTCGCAAGGGGGCACTCATGAAGACTTTCTGTATCGCTGTACTCTGCGCCTTGCTCCTCACCGCCTGCGCGCCAGACCCGGACAATGTCCCCAAAATTGCCGGAAGCCAGCGTGACGCGCTGGAAAAGGCCAAGAGTGTGGATGCCACCGTCAAGCAGAACGCGGAAGAACAGCGACAACAAGTTGAGCAGCAAACCGAGTAATCCTGCTGACGCGTTCCAGATTTACCGAACCTCCTGGCAGGAGCATCAGACAGCCTTGTCCACGCTACGCCGCACCGTGTTCATCGTCGAGCAGAAGGTGCCGGAAGCGCTGGAATGGGATGGACTGGATGCAATCGCCATGCACGTGCTGGCAGTTAGCGAAGAAGGCATTCCGGTCGGCTGTGGGCGCCTGCTACCCGATGGCAAAATCGGCCGCATGGCGGTGTTGCAGGGCTGGCGTGGCAGGGGCATTGGCCGCTCGCTCTTGCAGGAACTGCTGACAATGGCGCGGCTGCAAGGAATGCCGATAGCCTCACTCTCGTCCCAGGTTCATGCCATCCCATTTTACGAACAAGCAGGATTCAGAGCACACGACCCTGTTTATTTGGATGCGGACATTCCACACCAAGATATGTCCGTCAAGCTAACTGATTGATTTGCCGGAAAAGACGCATTTCTATAAAATGCGCGCTTTCCGCAACCTTCCGAGGAACACACCATGTCCAACAAGATCATTTTCAAGGCTGGCGAAGCCACCATTTTCAGCGAAGGCAAGGACGTCACCGCCGCCATGCCGGAAATCCTCATCGGCGCCGTCGACGGCCCGGTCGGCCAAGCCTTCGCCAACATGATGGCGCAGAGCAAGGGCCACACCGCCATGTTCGCCGTGCGCGACATCAACCAGCTGGTGCGCCCGGCCACCATGATGGTGCCGAAAGTGACGCTGAAGGATTCCGCCAATATCGAACTGTTTGGCGGCGTGGTACAGGCCGCCACCGCTGACGCCGTGCTGGACTGCGTGATCGAGGGCATCATCCCGCGCGACCAGGCCAATGACCTGTGCATCATCAGCCTGGTGTGGATCGATCCGGGTTGCGCCGCGCTGGCCAAGGAAGGTACGCTGGACAAGGCCGACATGTACAAGAACAACTACGATGCCACTAAGCTGGCCATCAAGCGCGCACTCAACGACGAACCCTCCATCGAGGAACTGATCAAGAACCGCCACACTATCAAGCACTGCATGTGGGAAGACAGCTGGGATCAGAAGTAATCCATTTTTCCGGTTTGCAAAAGGCGGCTTCGGTCGCCTTTTTGTTTTGGTATCGCACTGGTTTCCATGTAAAAATAAAACATCGTTGACCAATGTGGAGGGAGGCCGACATGAAGCGTATCGTCATATGCTTTGATGGCACCTGGAACTCGCCGGACGAAACAGACCACGGCATCCCCATCCAGACCAATGTGGTTAAAGTGGCAAAGGCCGTCAAGCCAGCGGCGGCTGATGGCGTTGAGCAGCGCATGTATTACGATCTGGGAGTCGGCACTAGGGGGCCGTTTCTGAAGCGTGCCTTCGACGGAGCCACCGGTAGCGGCCTGTCTGAAAACGTGCAGCAGGCCTACCGATATCTGGTGTCTGCTTACGAACCCGGGGATCAACTGTTTTTTTTCGGCTTTAGCGGTGGCGCGTTGACGGTACGCAGTATGGCTGGGGTAAGCCGG
>DAOMFG010000178.1:0-3585 GCA_035429685.1 Methylophilaceae bacterium
CCGGTTTAGCGCTAGCCGGCGAATTTGGCGACCACTGTACGACCAGTCTGGCGGCAGGCCTGATGGTCAAGAGCGATTGTTCGCAACATAGCTTGTTTGAAGGGAAAACCTATTGCTTCGGCACCGAGGCCTCGAAAATGGCTTTCGATAATGCCGGGAACAAACAGGAGATCATCGACAAGGCGGCCACCTTTTATGCCAAAAATGCCGGGGCCGAGCGCGTCAAAATCAGCCAGGCCGACGCAGTCGAGCAAATCCAGAGCAAGGCCTGCGACCTCTCCAACAAGGATGCCGGTTATCTGGAACTGGATGGCATGGATTTGCGCCACTGCAAGATGGTCAACGTCAGCTTTTTCGGCGCCTATCTGCGCGGAGCGAATTTAAGCGGCGCCAACCTGCAGCGCGCCTACCTCAATCTGGCACGGCTGGAAAATGCCGACCTCTCCGGCGCTGACCTGACCGACGCCATCATCTTCCAGGCCATTTTCGACAAGACGAATTTCAAGGGCGCCAACCTGACCAACGCGCGCGTCATCGGCACTTTGGGCAACGTCGACATGAGCGGAGCCACCATCAGGAACGGCCGCTTCGGCCTGGATATCGGCAACCAGCCGATGGGGCAGATGAAGTTCGACTCGGTCGGCGGCAACTTTGCCAACGCCAATTTTGAAGGCGCCGACCTCAACATCGCCGCCTTCCCCTTCGGCAATCTGACCGGGGCCAATTTGCGCAACACCAATATGCATCGCGCCGATCTCAGCCAGGCCGACCTGACCGGTGCCGACCTGACCAACGCCAACCTGGATAGCGCGGAAGTGGACGGTGCTAATTTCAAGGGCGTGAAGGGATTGGGTACGGTCAAGGGATTTGCCACGGTGAAAGGAAAATGCCGCGATTGCGCGGCAAAGTAACACTCCACGCCCGGCAAATCAGGTCTGCTGCGCCAGCTTTTCCAGAGCAGGACGCTCAACCACCTCGATCTGTCCGCGCCCCAGACTCAGCCAGCCCTTGCGCTCAAACTCCTTGAGATGGCGACTGACCACCTCGCGCGCGCTACCGAGTTCGGCGGCCAGTTGCTGATGGGTAGAGGTAATCGCTGGGCTGTTTTGCGTGGCTTCAACCAACAGGCGGGCCAGTCGCGCTTCCAACCGACGGAACGCCACTTCATCGACTAGCACGATGAGGTCGCTGATAAGGTCGCCATAGTTGGATAGCACGAAGCGGCGGAACACCTCGGATTCCAGCATCAACTGGTGGAACACCGGAGCCGGCACCACGGCGTCGCGTACAGCTTCCTCGATAATGGTTTCCGCCGGGTAGTGGGTATGGCCAAGCAGACAGGTGGTAGTGAGCACACAGGTTTCGCCGGGACCGACGCGGTACAGCAGGATTTCGCGCCCGCTGTCGGAAATCTTCTGCACCCGCGAGCGCCCTGCCAGCCGCATCACATAAGCGTTGCAGGGCGAGCCTTCACGATAGCCGACCGCGCCCACCGGCGCCTCGGCGATACGAACATGCTGACGCAGCTTGTCTTTTGCAGAAGTTTCTAATCCAGCAAGGTCAGGGAAAACCGAAAGCCAGCTCAGATCATCAGCGGCATGTTGCATCACCAGGTGCGCACGCGACCGACATCCACATGCACGAAATCCGAGGCGGGATAATAGCCCACGCCGCCATACCCCAAGGCAATAGCGGCGCGGCGCACGTCGGCCAGTTCGCGGCCAGGCAGCCGGATGTCGATGGCAAGTCCTTCCATGTGCAGGCTGTGCTTGGCTACGCCATTGCTTTTTTCCGCCAGCATGGCGTTGGTGGTTGGGGAGCGATAGCCGGAAATGACGTGGAAGGGTTGCCTGGCGTCGAGCGAGGTCGATAAGGTGTGCAACAGGTCAAGCAAGCGACTACTGATGGGGCTGACATCGCCGGTACGATAGTCACGCAGAACGCGGTAAATATCCGTCAGCCCTTCAGGCTGGTAAGCGCCATCCGCCCAGTACACGACGCTCAGCTGCTCGTCGGTATGGGTGTTGTAAAAATCCAGTTTGCGTTCGAGGGCCCCCACGGATGGTGCCGTGGCAAATGCCCTGCCAGACACCCCGGCTGCCAGCAATGCGGCACCCGCCTTGAGGAAGGCGCGCCGCGCCGTTACCGATTTTTCCGTGGCAGTCATGTTTTCGCTGTTCTGCTTCATGGCATCTCCCTGTTGGCATCCATCGTCACATCTCTGGCCAAACCCTCGTGCGCGGCGATAACGGATGCTGCCCGTCCCCAATCAACCCTGCTAGTGACAGCCGCCGCATCGGCAAGTTCCCTCGCCATTCTATTAGCATCCACGCCTTTTTTGTAGATATCCCGGTGGACTTCAAGGAATATCCTGCCATCCACAGTTTCGAACAGCAACACCGGCTGGTAGACCAGGCTACCCGCCTCGTCTTTTTCCACTACGCGATACAACTGCTCCACGTCGTCCGGGTGCAGGCGGATACAGCCGTGACTGGCGAATCGATAAATGCTCTGCGGGGCCAACGTACCATGGATGCCGATTCCCGGCAGGCTCAGCCCCAGCCAGTAACGCCCCAGCGGGTTGTCCGGGCCGGGCGGCACCCTCTCCAGCACCTCCTTGCCTTCGAGCAGCATTTCCTGCTGGATGGACGGGGGCACCAGCCAGGTCTTGTCCTTTTCCCGGGTCAGAATAACAAATTTTCCCTTTGGCGTAGGCCAATCCGGCTTGCCCAGGGCCACCGGATAGGCGGATTGAATCTTTCCGCCGACCGAGCGGAACAGCATGCGCTGCGGAAGATTGATGACGATGCCATCATCAATCACCGCAGGGGCGATATGGCGGTTATCTACTTCCAGAGTCTGGCCAGGTTTGAGCGATGCATACGCCGGCAAATCGTTCATCTGCGCCAGCAGTTTCGTCTCCATGCCGAAACGCGCGCCAACGCTGGTCAGGCTGTCACCCGCCTTTACGTAATAGAGAAACAGCCCCCCGGTCAGATCCCGCCCGGCATAAAGCTCCTGCGCCATCAGGCAGGAAGAGAACAGCAGCAGGGACAAACACCCGATTTGCCTGATGGCCAGAATCAGCGCGGGATTCAGCATGCTATTCAGTGACCAGACTCCGTATCAGTTCTAGCCCCAACCCCACCCCGAAACCGTTGACATCGCTGGCTACCGCCCCCAGGCCGCCCTTGCGGTTGCTGGAGGAGAGATCGACATGCAGCCAGGGGACATCATGCTCGATAAATCTGGACAGGAAGCGCGCGGCGAGGATATGGTCGGCGCCCCCATCCAGCGTGCATTGCTTGATATCGGCGATGTTGCTGTCAAGGTCGGTATCGTAATCCGCGTCGAAGGGAAAGGCGCACAACCGCTCGCCCGCTGCCCGGCCAGCGCCGACCGCCTTGCACAGCAGTTCCGGACGATTGCCGAGGATGCCGCTGTAGCGGTCACCCAGTGCTGTCGCCATGCTGCCGGTAAGGGTGGCAAAATCCAGCATGACATCGGGCTTGGCACGCGAAGCCAGGGTGAGCGTATCGGCTAGCACCATGCGGCCCTCGGCGTCGGTGTGGATGATCTCGATGG
>DAOMFG010000179.1:0-3573 GCA_035429685.1 Methylophilaceae bacterium
GTTCTGCGCGATGGCCAGCCAGCAGTCGATCTTCACCGGCAATCTGGCCAACGTTGCTGCCAGCAGGATGCCAAGCGCCACGGCAGAGCCGTTCATGTCCTCGTGCATGCCGTGCATGTAACGCGCCGGTTTGAGATTATGGCCGCCGGTGTCGAAGCAGATGCCCTTGCCCACCAGGGCAATGGTTTTCTTCGCTTTCTTCGGTGCGCAGCTCAGATGCACGATGGCAGCATCTTCCGGGTCGGATCCTTGCGCCACGGCGACAAAAGCACCAGCGCCCAGCTTGCGCAGCCGCTTCAGATCATATTCCTCATGCACCCACCCATGTTCGACCGCCAGCGCCTTGACCTTGTCACGGTAGATAGCGGGCGTCAGGTCGTTGGGTGGCAACACGGTGAGTTGGCGCGTCAGCGTGTTGCCTTCGACGCGGGCCCGCAGCGCGGCATAGCCATCCGCCTCGGCATGGCCGTATAACGTCACCTTCTTCAGCGACCGCGCCTCGCTCTTGCGCTTTCGGGTGGGCAGAGGCGTCCCATTGACCCAGGCGCAGTAGATCGCGTCATGTGCAGCGATGACACGCTGCTCACTCTCGCCGAACACCGCGATCGACAACTTCTCAGGATGTTCCTCCAGCAGCGGCGCCAACGCCTTGCGCAACGCGTCATGACGCTCAAAAGGCGACATTGCCGCCTTCAGCACCACCCAGGAGGCCGCTCCGCCGCAAGGCAGATCGGCGTTGACCGGGTTCTTGCCCAAGTCCGCATACTTGGCACGCAAGCGCTTGAGTTTGGCGTCCAGCACCGGGCCGTATGGCAGTTGCGCAAGGCGCGTCTCGGGCAGCACGAACAGCACATGCGTCGGCTGTTCCAGCGTTGTCTCGTCCGCCACTGCGGCGTATTGCTTCAGGGTTGCAAGCATGGTTTTCTGTACCTTTGATGATTTACAATTCGATTCTCTCACAGTCACCGCAAAGTCTTGCAACAAGCAGATTCCCGATCATGCCAAAGGATGCCACCACTAAAGTATGCTGCGTAATGCTGCGTAGCCTCTGGCAATGTGACGGGATTACACATTCAGGCGCGGTGGCAGGCTTGCTGGCGCTGCTGCTCACGGCGGCGCAGGCAAGCGCCGGGGAGATCGAGCCGAGATCTTACGTCAACACGCCAGTCGGGATCAATTTCGCAATCGTGGGCTATGCCCATACCGAAGGCGGCCTGTCGACTGCAGCATCGTCGCCGCTCCAGGACGCAGAACTCAAGATCGATACCGAGGTGCTGGCTTTTGCGCGCTCGCTGGATGTAGGCGGCAATTCGGGAAAGTTCGATGTCATCGTGCCCTACTCCCAGTTATCGGGAACCGCGATGGTTGCAGGGCAACCGCGAGAGCGCAACGTTTCCGGGTTGAACGATCCGCGCTTCCGTTTCTCGGTCAATTTCTACGGCTCCCCCGCACTGTCGCTGCAAGAGTTCGCCAGCTACCAGCAGGATGTACTCATCGGGGCAAGTGTCCAGGTATCCGCCCCGCTCGGCCAGTACGACTCCAGCCGGTTGGTCAATCTCGGCACCAACCGCTGGTCCATCAAACCCGACATCGGCATCTCCAAGGCGCTGGGCGCGCTGACGCTGGAGCTTTCCGCCGGCGTGACTTTCTTCACCGACAACAACGACTTCTTCGGTGGTCAGAAGCTGGAGCAGGACCCGGTCTATTCGACGCAATTGCACGCCAACTATAACTTTGGCAACGGCGTGTGGGCTGCAATAAGCGGAAACTATGATTACGGCGGGCGTACCACCGTAGACGGCGTGCGGAAAGACGATGTGCAGAGCAACTCGCGGATTGGCGCCACCCTGGCATTACCGGTCAACCGGAACAACTCGATCAAGATTTTCGCCAGCAGCGGAGTATCCACCCGCACCGGCAGCGATTACGACCTGTTCGGCGCTGCCTGGCAGTACCGCTGGGGGGGCGGATTGTAAAGAATTCCGACATCCGCCACCATGACGGCACGCCAGTCAGGCGGGTCGGCCATGTATAATCGCGGCTTCACGTAAAACCAACCATACGGTCATGCGCCTTGTCATTCAGGGCCCCACGCTGGGATCCCTCCAACTGCAGAAAATTGCCGGATTATGCGGATCCAGCCAGTTCACCGAACTTGAATCCAATGCCTATAGCCTGCGCGGCGATTTCCCCGGCCAGTCCGAGATCAAGGCTTACTGTTCGGCGCAGGGCATAGACTGCGCCTTCGTTCCTGACGGGCAGGTAATGGAAAACTTCGGCCTGGTAGTGATGGACATGGATTCGACCCTGATTTCTATCGAGTGCATCGACGAGATCGCCGACATGCAGGGCTTGAAGCCGCAAGTAGCTGCCATTACCGAGTCGGCCATGCGTGGCGAGATCGAGTTTGCCGAGAGCCTGCGCCGACGCGTAGCGCTACTGCAAGGGTTGGATGAATCGGCGCTGCAGCGGGTCTACGACGAGCGCCTGCAGCTCAACCCCGGCGCACAAAAGCTGATCGACACGCTCAAGGAAAGAACCATCAAGACGCTGCTGGTTTCAGGCGGCTTCAACTATTTTACCGACGGGCTGAAACAGCGCCTGGGTTTGGACTACGCCCTTGGCAACAGACTGGAGATTGTCGACGGCAAGCTCACCGGCCAAGCGCTGGGCGACATCATCGACGCCCAAGGCAAGGCCGACTGGCTAGCGAGGACACGCGACGCGCTGGGATTGCGCAAGGAACAGGTGATCGCCATCGGCGACGGCGCCAACGACCTCAAGATGATGGCGGCGGCGGGGGTGGGCATCGCCTACCACGCCAAGCCGGTAGTCCGCGAGCAGGCCACCTACGCCCTCAACCATGTTGGGCTGGACGGGGTGTTGAACCTGTTCCGCAGTTAAGCCGTCTATTTGCTCTCCAGGGGTAGCCAGACCAGTTCACCCGCCTTCATGTCGGGCACCAGCAGGTACTTGCCGTCATGGCTCAGTCCAATATCGGCGGCGGCCATGAAGCCCCCATGAAATTCCGTGACTTCGCCTTTTTTGCTGACGGCGAACACGCGCCCGCCTTTCCAGTCGCTGACGTAAAGCGTGCCATTGGCGGCGCGCACGATGCCATCACCGCCGCCGAAGCCTTCGGCGACTTTCTCCATTTCGCCACTCTTGATCTTGATGCGGTAGAGGATGCCGGAGTCGAAATCGACTTCCAGCAGGGTGCCTCTGCCGCCCAGCAGCAAGCCGTTGGGGGCCTGGATGCGCGCATCCTTGTCACCGCTGGCAATCAGCCTGACCTTGCCGCTCTTGCTCACCTGGTACACGGCGCCGCCCTTGCCTTTCAGGTCGCCGCTGTCGGAAACGTAGAGGTTGCCCAGGCCGTCGGCCTCCAGGTCGTTGTGGCATTGCGGCGTCACGGGAAACGCCTCGGCGGCGGCGTACACGCTCCATTTACCGTCCGGCCCCACCTTGAGGATTCTGGCTTTGTCGGCCACGTACAGGGTATCGCCGTAAAACGCCAGCCCCTTGGGGTCATCCATACCGGTCGCGAATGCCGTTGCCTTGCCATTGGTATCG
>DAOMFG010000180.1:0-3555 GCA_035429685.1 Methylophilaceae bacterium
TCCTGTTCCAGCAAGCGGTTTTTCTCGTCCACTTCCCGCATCAGCCGTTCCTTCTGCGACTCGAAAAAACGCATGACGAAATAGAGGATGGCTGCGGTGCCGCAAACATTGATCAGGAAGAAGACCTCTTTAGTGTGCTTGGGAATGGGCAGGGCAGCTTTGGCAAACGTGCTGTCCAACCCCCAAGAGATCATGGCCAGCAAGGAAAACAGCAGGAACCAGGGGGTGGACTGACGCGTGCCAAGTATCATCAGTGCCCCGACGGGTGACAGGATGCCCCAGATCGCCACCCCACTGGAAGCTGTGAACCCGCCGATCACCCACTGCATGAAAAATGGCATGACCAGCAGCATGGTCAGCTGGGTAAAGGTGAAGTACTCGACGCTCTTGATCCGGTAGAACAGCAACAGGCTGGCGTAGGAAATGATCAGGTAGGAATAGGGAAACACTGACATGAAGGCATAGCCTTCGCCCAGTTCTGAGAACGCGAGGATCCAGAATGCGCTGATCAGGCTGACGGACAACACCAGCAAAGCGAGTATGACGCTGCCCAACTGCTGCGCAGTAGGGTCCTTCCACTTGCGAAGAGATTGCGCCAGGCCGTTCTTACCCGCCTTGATGACCGTCAACATGCCGGATCCGGACGGGGCAATTGTCGTGTTCTTTCGCTTGCGTGCATGGCCGAACTATAGCGCAACTGCCCTCCGGAAGCCACCGAACTAGCCTCCCCCGCGGTGAAAGGCGCGATCGAAACGATCGAGGAATCTGCTGGCAGTCGTCTCGTCAACATCGTCAAACCAGATGTCCACTTGCGTCATCGGCAGCATCAGGCTGCCCAATGGCTGCTGCGGGGCTCCATGAAATGCGATCCGCACGGCTCCTGCCCCAATGGCTACGGTAGCCACGTTTTTACCGAGGGAAAACGGCAATGGCGCTATCGCCTTGGCAAGCAGCCGCAGAAACTCCGCCTCGGTAATGGTCATCGACCGTGAAACGACAGGCATCATCCTCCCGCGATGGGTGGCCAGATCGCCAGCACATCGCCTTCAACCAAGGCGGTGCCGGCACGATTTTCGGGGGTCACGTAGTGGCCGTTGACCAATACCAGATGCACGAGTCTGGGCGGCAATTGATAGCGCTCTGCCAGATCAGCAGGCGTAGTACCTTCCGGCACTTCCAGTTCAAGGATCGCGCTGGTACTTCCTTCGGGAAGATAATCCCGCAAGCTGGCGAAGAGCTTGAGTGTGACTTTCATTAAATGGTGGCTGCTTGCGCCTTGGCCAGATAGGCTTCCATGATGCGGGTCGGATCCTTGAGCAGATGCTGCTTCCACTCGCCCAGCGCCACCTGCGCCTGGATCAGGCCGCGCAGCACGCCGACATGCTGGGTCAAGCCGACCGCGGTGGCCCCCACCATCACCTCATCCTTGAATTCCAGCCGCAAATATCTCCAGCCGTCCTCGTCCATCAGTTCGACATGTTCGCCACCGTCGGCGCCCCACCAGCGGCCGAACGAAGCCGAAACCAGGCCGCCGACATCCAGCACGTTCATCGCAATGCCTCCCTGGAACGCCACCGGCTTTCCCGCCATGTTAAGCGCCGCGATACGCCCCTGATCCACCGCATTGGGCTGGATGGCGTTAACGGTCTTGCCCCCGGTAGCGATATCCCTAGCCTGCGCCACATCGCCGGCCGCATAGACGTCCGCTTGGCTGCTGCACAGATATTCATCCACCAGTACGCCGTATTGCGTGGCGATAGCGCTGCCTTCCAGAAAACCGATATTAGCCTTGACCCCGGTGGCGTTGATCACGAGGTCGGTCTCCACTTCTTCGCCGGAATGCAGGCTGGCAATGACTGTTCCATTCGGACCAGCCCTGAGGGCATCCACCCGCAGGTTGTTGTAGACCTTGACTCCATTGCGCTCGACCCACTTCTGGATCAGTTTGCTGGCGCCCGGCGTCATCATCCGCGGCACCATGCGGTCTCCGGAGCCGATAATAGTAAGTTTTGCACCGCGCTTGCGTAGCGGATCAATCACGATGCAACTGACGAAACCTGCCCCCATTTGCAGCACGCGCGTCCCCGGTTTGACAGCGGCGATGATGCGGCGCGCGTCTTCCAGTGTCCAGCAGGCATGAATGTTGGACAGATCCATGCCCGGAATCGGTGGCTGTGCCGGCGAGGAGCCGGTAGCGATCAGCAGCTTGTCATAAGGCCGTTGACGTCCGTCCTCGAACCGCAGCGTTTTGGCTGCCGCATCGACTGCGGCCACACGCCCATGGAGCAACTCAATGCCAAGCCGACGGTAATGCTCGCGGTCCTTGCGCAGGTAGGTGCCTTCGAGAGGAATGTTGCCAGCAACCAAATAAGGAATTGCCATGCGGGAATAGGGAGTTTCCGGTTCGGCGCCAACCACAGCGACCTTGCCTACGGCATCAGCCTTGCGCAGCGTTTCCGCTGCAATGATTCCGGCCGGGCCGTTGCCGATAATAACGTAATCCATTGGCTACAATCCCAATCTTGCTTTGGTTTCCGCCGTTGGCACACCTTCGGCATCCCAGCCGCGCACTTCATAGTATTTCGGCATCATAACGTCCAGGCGCGCGACGGCGCCCTTCTGCGGACCGGTCTTACACCCTTCCTTGAGCAGGCGCGGCGGCAGAGTGTCGTCCTTGGCGGTAAAACCGGCCCTCAGGTTGAACTCGCGCTCCATATTCCAGATGCGTTCGCCCATGACATTCAGCTTGTCCATAGACCAGTCGCCCTCGCAAGCCGCCTGAATCTGCGGCTGGATATCCTCCAGCGACCAGGCAAACGTCGTGAACACGCAGATGCCGGCAGAATCCACCACCGCGGTGGCATCCTGAAACGCCTTGAGCAATTCCGGCTTGCCCTCGGTCGCTTGCGGCTCAGTCTTGAAAGGAATGCCCAGTACCTCTGAGGCAACCGTGTAGCCGCGCAGGTGGCAGGCCCCGCGGTTGGAGGTAGCGTATTCAAGCCCCATGCCTTGCAGGGCACGACCATCGTAAGCTGGAAATTCCTGCCCCTTCACCGACATGGATAGCTCTGGGTGGCCGTACTTTGCGGTGAGCCGCTTGGAACCAAGCCCGACGATCTTGCCGAAGCCTTCTCCCCTGGCCGTCATCTCCACCAGCTTGAGCAGTGCATCCGTCGACCCGAATGGCGCTTCGAAGCCGATTTCCTCCTTGCTCAGCGCACCGATTTCATACAATTCCATCACGGCGCCGACCGTCGCCCCCAGGGTGATCGGGTCCATTCCCTCCTCGTTGCACAGCAGATTGCAGAATTGCAGGGCTTCGAGGTCATCCACGCCATTGGCATTGCCGAACGCCCACGCAGCCTCATATTCCAGGCCGCCATTGGCACCCCAGTATTCCGGACGGGTCTTGACCGAATAGTGGGTCTCGTCAATTTTTGAAATACGGCCGCAGGCAATGGTGCAACCGAAACAGGCCTGGTTCGTCACCAGGTGAGTCTTGCCATCCGTCGCACGTTTTTCGTGCATGGCCTCGCCGGAAATCCTGGAAGCCCC
>DAOMFG010000181.1:0-3535 GCA_035429685.1 Methylophilaceae bacterium
TTGACAGTACGCGCCAAGCGACCCTGGCGCTGGCCGATTTCTTGCTCTATGGGCTTGCTAGGCACCTACACCGTCATGCGGCGTTCCAGGCTGCTCAAAGTTTCAACGGTTGCTTGCATATGCTTGATCCTTAAATCAAAAATCGTTGGTGCGAAAGGAGAGACTCGAACTCTCACGCCTTGCGGCGCTGGAACCTAAATCCAGTGCGTCTACCAATTCCGCCACTTTCGCGATTCCGGTAAGTGAAACCTGCATATTGTAACCGACTCCGCAACTTCACGGAAATGCAGAAAGGCATACACAGCCATGATTGACAACGCTGTCCCCGGCCAGCAAGATGCTGTCATTATGATGACTTCAGAAAGCACGTCATGCACGACACCATCAACTCTGAAGAAGCCTCTCTACTCAGAGCGGAAATCGAGCTGCTGATCAGGGAGCGGCAGGCCTTGCTCAGGGTTGGCGGTAGCGCCGCCAGCCTGATCGCCGAACTGCACAGCGGCGATCTGCCACCAGCTGCTGTGCAAGCAGCCGACCTGCTCGCCGAAAGCATCAATGCACTACCCGAGGAAACACTGCAAGACGCCCTGCAGGCAGTCAAGGCAAAAATCGCCGGGAGCTAGCCCAGGCTCGGCACCGCCGCTGGAGACCGCTGCCACGATGGGCGAGCAGTCGATGATGGAGGACTTGATAAAGCTGCATAATCGGGGCTGATCCCCACGTTGACCGGAATGTTGCGCGCCTGCGTCGCCTTCGATACCACCTGATTCACCTCCTCGTCTAGCAGGGTAATTTTGCGCAAGGCGATCTCGCCGCCGCCAACCGCCACGCACAGGCGTCCGTGTAAATTGAGAAAGACAGGTAACTGATCCATGCCGGCAATGTACCGTAAAACACCGGTTCAAAAAACGCCAACAGCAGCGATGCGGTATTTAGCCCAGATAATCCGCCAGATAACCCTTGATTGCCCGCTCGATACGCCCGCGCGCGGCGGACAGCAGCCAGGACAGGTGGACTGAAACGCAAACTTCGTCAACCGTCAGCGCAATATTCCCCTTGGCACCGGGACATTCAAACTCCAGGCGGTCGCCTTGCCAGTGATAGCTGGCGCTGAGCTCACTTTTGAGTTTTTCCGCCACCGACTGCACTGCCTGTTTTGCCACGTCTGGCGCCAGGCGATGCGCCCGCTTGACCACGATTTCTGCCATATCACTCCGCTTTCATCAAATTGCCCGTCAGTCGGTCGGCATGTAATATCATGCTTTGCCCACCATTTGGCGCGTCTATTGAACCATCGAAACCCACTGCTGGCCATTCTGGCGATGGCAAGCCTGCTCGGCGCGTGTGCCACACAGACTTACGAAGCCAAGCCGATCGACCCGGCGCGGCTGTCCGACAGCTTCGGCCAGCGTGCGCTCGACAGCGCCGAGCTGCACGACTACATGCTGGCGCAAGGGTACCCGGAGAACACCTTTCCCATCAAGCAATGGGGGTTGCACGAACTGACGCTGGCAGCCTTCCTCTACAACCCGCAACTGGATGTGGCGCGGGCGCAATGGCGGGCGGCACAGGCGGCGGAGGTCACTGCCGGTCAAAAACCAAATCCCGGTATTCTCGGCACTCTTGAGCACCACAGCCAGACAGACGGCGGTATTTCACCCTGGACTTACGGCATCAGTTTCGCCGTTCCGGTCGAGACTGGGGGCAAGCGTCAGGCGCGCATGGATCAAGCTGCCAGCCTCAGCGAGGCCGTGCGCATCGACATCGGCATAAGCGCATGGCAGGTCCGCAGCCAACTGCGCGACAGCCTGCTGGAATATCAGGCCGCGCTGCGCCAGACCAGTCTGTTACAGCATGAAGTCGCCTTGCACGAGGAAATCGTGCAAATGCTGGAAAAGCGCCAGCGGGCCGGACTCGCTTCCAGCATGGAACTGAACAACGCGCGCCTGCAATTGCAAAAGACATGGCACGCCGTGGAGGCGGCAAAAGACCGCATGGCAGGATTGCGTGCCGCCTTGGCCGTAGCGATCGGCGTGCCGGTCAGTGCGCTGGACGGGGTGCAATTCGATACCGCCCTGCTGGATCGTGCCATGGCCGCGGACAGCCTGTCCGCGGAAAGCATCCGGCGCATCGGCCTGCTCAACCGCCTCGACATCCGCAGTGCGCTGGCGCGCTACGCGGCGGCTGAAGCCAGTCTCAGGCTGGAAATTGCCCGGCAATACCCGGACATCACGCTTGCTCCCGGCTATCTCTGGGATCAGGGTGACGTCCAGTGGTTGCTGGGGTTGTCCACCCTCCTGACCCTGAATAACAAAAACGAAGGCCCGATTGCCGAGGCGCGCGCGGCACGCGAACTGCAAGCCAGCCAGTTCAATGCCCTGCAAGTGCGCGTCATCGGCGAAATGGAGCAATCGCTCGTCAATCACCGCGCCGGCACACATCGCGTTGACAAGACGAGGGAACTGCTGACCACACAACAGCAACGCGCCACGCAGGCCGAACGACAATTCGAAGCTGGTCACACAGACCGGCTGGAACTGACGCAAGCCCGTCTGGAAACCCTGGCGGCGGAACAAGGCGTGCTGGAAGCGGAAATCCACGCGCAACGCGCGTTGAACGCGCTGGAGGACGCGGTACAGCGCCCGCTGGATGGTTCCGCGCCGTTACCGGAAATACCGCAGGAGATATTCCCCAATGAATAAAAAAACCCTCACCATCATCGCCCTGCAACTCTTCATCATCGTGGTGTTGTTCTGGATGCTGGTGTTCTATGGCAAGGATGAATACGAAGCCGGACACGAGGAGGATGAAGAAGTCATCACCAGTCCTTCGCGCGTCACCACGGAAAACGGTGCTGCCATCATCGCCATTTCTCCTGAATCTCAGCGCCAAAGCGGGATCGCTACCACTGCACTGCAAGCAGCTTCGCACCAGGCGCAAATCTCCTCCTTTGGCACGGTGATCGGCCTGGAATCGCTGCTCGAACTGCGCACACGCTATCTGGCAGCACGTGCCGAAGCCGGTGTGGTTCAGGCATCGCTAGCCAACAGCCGGCGGGATTTCGAGCGCATGGCGCAGTTGAACCGCGACGACCGCAACGTCTCAGACCGCGCTGTCGCCAGCGCCGAGGCTCTGTTGAAGGCGGACGAGGCCAAGCTGGCGGCAATTGACACCACCACCGCCAGCCTGCGCGATGCCATGCGCCAGCAATGGGGAGATACCCTGGCTGGCTGGGCCACCCAGCAGCCAGCCAGCGACGCCATGCACCGCTTGCTGCAGCATCAGGATGTGCTGTTGCAGGTGACGCTACCGCCGGACGCCCAGATACCGAACAAGGAAAAGCCCCTGCTGGTCTCTCCCGCCGGGACGACCGGCCAGCCGATCAAAGCGGCCTTTGTCTCCGCCTCGCCGCAAACCGACAGCGTCCTCCAGGGCAAGACCTACTTCTACCGCGCCCCTGCCGACAACCTGCGCGCCGGCATGCGCGTCACTATCACGCTCGCCGAGCGGACTGCAAACCAGCCCGGGGTCATCG
>DAOMFG010000182.1:0-3510 GCA_035429685.1 Methylophilaceae bacterium
ACGACCTGCAAGCCCTCTCCGGCAAGCACCGGATGGTCGGCACCCTGCGCCAGGATCACGAAGCTGAATTCGCCGGCTTGAGCCAGCATGACGCCGGTACGCACAGCCACGCCGGTGTCGTGCCTGAACATGCGCGTCAATTGCGTGACCAGCAAGGCCTTGGCCAGCACCAGCAGCACCAGCAGCAGCAATACCCAGCCGATCTGCGTCACCAGCACATGCACATTGAGCAGCATGCCCACCGTGACAAAAAACAGGCCGAGCAGGATGTCGCGGAAAGGCGCGATGTCCGACTCCACTTGGTAGCGGTAGCGGGTTTCCGAAATCAGCATGCCGGCGATGAATGCCCCCAAGGCATAGGACAGACCGGCCAACTTGGTGGTAAAGGCCAGCGCCAGCGTCACCATCAGCACGTTCATCACGAACAGTTCGCGCGACTGCTGACGCGCCACCAATCCGAACCAGGCGTTGACCAGCGGCTTGCCTAATACCAGCAGAACAGCAAGTGTGGCGGCCACCTTGAGCAAAGACCAGCCGATCACCGCCGCCAGATGGTTGCCGGGTTCGGCCAGGGCCGGCACCAGGATCAGCATCGGCACCACCGCCAGATCCTGGAACAACAGCACGCCGATAGCAAGGCGGCCGTGGCGTGAACTGAGTTCCACCTTTTCCACCAGCATCTTGGAAACGATGGCCGTCGAGGACATCGCCAGCGCGCCAGCGAGCACAAAAGCGGCACGCCATTCGATACCGAAAACGATGCCGGCCGCAAACACCAGTAGCATGGTCAGCGCCACCTGCGACCCGCCCAGCCCGAACACCGTACGCCGCATGGCGTAAAGTTGCGACAGGCTGAATTCCAAGCCGATACTGAACATCAGGAACACGACACCGAATTCAGCCAGTTCGCGGTTGGACTCGCTGTCCGGCAGCAGGCCGAATGCATGCGGCCCCAGCGCAAGGCCGATCAGAAAATACGCCAGCATCGGCGGTAACCTGAGCACGCGAAATAGCGCCACCGTGCATACCGCGCTGGTCAGCAGGATCAAAACAGATTGTAGTGCGCTAGGCATGCAGGCTCGTCAACATAATCTCAAAATTGTAATAAGGGCAAAATCTGTGCCGGAAAGCCGGTTATTTGCGTACCTGTCCTTTATTCGCAGGGCATTCCCTTTTATACTGGCGTTGTATGGTTGCATCGAAATTACAAACGGAATCGGGCGTTGCTGCCCGTTCGCTCGATCTGGCGCGTGAGGTGCTGATGATCGAGGCGCGCGAGGTGGAAGCCCTGGCAAAACGCCTCAATACCAATTTCTGCCGCGCCATCGACCTCATTCTACAATGCCGCGGAAGGGTTGTGGTAAGCGGCATCGGCAAGTCCAGCCATATCGGCGCCAAGATCGCCGCCACCCTGTCCAGCACCGGCACCCCAGCCTTCTTCATGCACCCGGCGGAGGCCAGCCACGGCGACTTGGGCATGATTACCGCGCAGGACGTGGTCATCATTCTCTCCAACTCCGGCGAAAGTGCCGAGCTTCTGGCCATCGTGCCATTGCTCAAACGCATGGGCGCCAAGCTCATCAGCTTGACCGGCAGTCCGGGTTCAACGCTGGCGAAGGAAGCCGACGTGCATCTCGATGCGCGGGTAGCGCAGGAGGCTTGCCCACTGGGGCTGGCGCCAACCGCCAGCACCACAGCGGCACTGGCACTCGGCGATGCACTGGCGGTAGTGCTGCTGGATGCGCGTGGCTTTTCCGCAGAAGATTTTGCCCGCTCCCACCCCGGCGGCGCCTTGGGCCGTCGCCTGCTGGTGCATGTCAGCGATATCATGCGCAGCGGCGATGCCATCCCCCGGGTCAGCGCGGGTACTCCGCTGACGCTGGCGCTGCTGGAAATGACGCGCAAGGGCTTGGGCATGACCGCCGTCGTGGATGCCGACAACAAACCGTGCGGCATCTTTACCGACGGCGACCTGCGTCGGGCATTCGAAGCCGGCATCAACGTCGGCTCGACGCTCATCGACCAGGTAATGCATGCAGGGCCGCAGTCCATCGCCGCCCAACGTCTGGCAGTGGAGGCGGTGGAACTGATGGAGCAGCGCAAGATCAATGGCTTGCTGGTAACGGACGACAACGGCGTGCTGGTAGGCGCGCTTAACATGCATGATTTATTGCTGGCGAAAGTGGTATGAACACCTCTGAAAATCTGGACGCAATCGAACGCGCCAAGCGCGTCAGGCTGGTCGTTTTCGACGTCGACGGCGTCATGACCGACGGCAGCCTCTATCTGTGTGACGACGGCCAGGAATACAAGGCGTTCAATTCGCAGGACGGATTGGGCATGAAGCTGCTCAAGGCCAGCGGAGTAGACATGGCGATCATTACCGGACGCACTTCCAACGTGGTGGTCAAGCGCGCGGAGAATACTGGCGTGGCCCATTTCTTCCAGGGCGTGGAGGACAAGCTGGAAGCGTTCGAACAACTGGCACGGGAACTCGGGCTGGATCACGCCGAATGCGCCTTCATGGGTGATGACGTGGTAGACCTGCCGCCCATGCGGCGCTGCGGTTTCGCCATCACGGTGCCGGCAGCGCCCGGCCTGGTCAAAGCGCATGCCCACTATGTCACCTCCAGGGAAGGCGGGCGCGGCGCAGTACGCGATGTGGTGGAATTCATCATGCGGGCGCAAGGCACGTTCGACGCCCAAATGGCGCAGTACCTCAAGTAGCAGGACGGGAGCCCAGCGGGACCAAACATGTATGGCCGCCACACAATCTGGTTCCCGCTGGCCATTCTGCTGCTGCTGGCGTTACTGACCCTATGGATAGACCATGCCGTGCAACCGCCGTCACCCAAGGGGGACGGTAGCAGCCGTCATGACCCGGATTACAAGATGGAAAATTTCAGCGCAGTCAAAACGGACCTGAACGGCAACCCGCATCACCTGCTGGCCGCCGTCGAGATGCGCCACTTCCCGGATGACGACAGCACGGAGCTGGTTCGGCCGCGCTTTACGCAATATACCGTCGACAAGCCTTATCTACAGATAGAAGGGCAGCGCGGGCTGGTATCAAGCAATGGCGAGAATGTGTATTTCATGGATAATGTAAAGGCAGTACGCGGCGCGACGAAAGACAAGGGCGAACTGACCTTGGTGACCGATTATCTGCACATCATCCCGGACCAGGACTTGGCGGTGACCGATCATCCGGTGACCATCACACAAGTGCCGGGGACGGTAATCAAGGCCAATGGCATGGAGCTGAACAAAAGAGAGCGCACGCTGAAACTGTCCGGACGCGTGCACGTGCATTATCAGAAACCCCGGGCTGCCGCCGGGGCGGTTGCTACGAAAAAGAACATCCAGAAAAAACAGGCCTCAAAGAAATCAGGTGCCCAAAAAACCCCGGAGCCATCTCCTCAACGCCAACCCAATACCGGAAACAATACGGCCCGGGTACGGAGACATTATGAAAATACCCAGACTCAACCTTAGCAGCCACCTGCTTTT
>DAOMFG010000183.1:0-3496 GCA_035429685.1 Methylophilaceae bacterium
AGCCTGCTGCCAGTAGTGGATGCCGGTAGCTCCCGCCATCCCCGCCAGCACGATCAGGAAACTGAAGGTGAGTTCGTGGACTAGCAGCAGGTTCTTGAGCGATTTGGGTTTGTGCGCCATTTCGGCCTAAGGTCTATTCAAGCTTGAATGGAACGGGTACGAAAATCGTCAACGGCTTGTTGCGCAGTATTTCCGGCGGCAACGGCAAAGGAATGGCTTTTTTCACCATTTCAATCGCCTGCTGGTCGAGAACCTCGTGTCCGCTGGATTCGCTGATACTGGTGGAAATGACCTTGCCGGCAGCGTCAAGCTCTAGTTGGACTCTTACCGTACCCTGCCAGCCGCGCATCTGTGCGACACGGGGGTACTGCTTGTGTTTGGCAAACTCTCGCGCCAGCAGGTTGCCATAGTGGTTGCGGGCAGCATCAATATCCTGCGGCGTGGGTCCGACAGGTTTGGGCGGCTCAGGCGGTGCGGTAAACACCGGCGGCTCTTCTGGTTTCGGTGTTGCCGCGATGACCGCAGGTGGAGGCGGTGGCGGTGGAGTTTCAGCCTGCGGAGCGGGCGCCGGCTCTGGCGTTCTGATCGGTGGCGGTTCCGGCTGAGGCTTTCTCGGCTGCACCGGCTGTGGCTTGGGTAATTCCTTGGGTTTGCCCGCTGCCGGGGGAGGGGGGGGAGGAGGCTCTGGTTGGGGCTGTTGCAATTCGATTTCCAGCGCTATTTGCTGGGGCGGGGGGTCGAAATGGAACGGCTGCATGAAGGCCACGATGGCGGCATGCAATACGACTGACAGGGCTAATGCCCAAGCTAGTCCGTAGTCGCTGAAACGACCGGAGAGAGCGGCGCTTGTCATGTCGGATTCGGTTGGCGGAAGGTCTGGTGGAGAGCTAGACGAAAGATTGTAAAGGCCACATTATAGCAGCAAGGAAAACATCTTCCGGGGTAGTGCGCAGGGCGAATGCCGGCCGCAAGCGGATGCCGCATGAAGTGGGCATAGCAGACGGTTGGCTACTCCCACTCAAGAACGGGGTAGATGATATTGACGTTGCGACGGTTGACGGTGCCGAACAATACCCAGCGATCTTTTTCTGCTGCCGCTGCCGTGTCCATTGCACGTTCCATGGATTCGCCTTTCCTGATACTGGCGCGCACGTCGTTGAGCAGGGTTTCCAGGTAGCGCTGCTCGTTAGCCAGTGCTTCGTTCCAGCTGGCTGGAACCGGGCCGTGGCCGGGGATGATGCGCTGCGCGGGAATTTCGCGCAGCTTGCCGATAACTTGCAGCCAGCCCTTGATGTCACCGTCGATGGAGGGGGTGCGCTCGATGAACAACAGGTCGCCGCTCCACAAGGTGGATGTGTTGCGGTCGTATACAGTCAAGTCGGTGTTGGTGTGGGCGGTGGGGTGGGCCGTCAGCAATAGTGAGCGCTCGCCTAGGTCTAGTTCCAGCGTGGATTGTACGGCTTGCGTAGGCTTGACCATTTCGCTGCCGGCCGCGGCATCGCCAAGCCAGGCGGCATTGTTGCGCGTGTAGATTTCCCGGCGGCGCTCCATCGCGTCCGCTAGCTTGTAGTGGCCGATATAGGCGGGCTTGTCGGCAAGAAAGGCAGCATTGCCGTAAATGTGGTCCGGGTGGACGTGGGTGTTGATGACATAAAGAATGGGCAGTGGTGTCACTTTACGCACTGCCTCGCGCAAACGCTGCCCGACGGCGAGACTGCCGCCGCTGTCGATCACGGCTACCCCTTTCTTGCCGACGATGAATCCGATATTGCAGATGTCGCCGTGATAGCCGGTATCGAGCTCCTCATGTACGCCACGATGTACGTAGACGCCGGGAGCGACTTCTTCCATGGGCAATGGCTCGGCACAGACACCGGTAGCGCATAACAGCAAGGCAATGAACATGGCAGGCAGTCGTGTCATGGAAGCTCCATCGGGAATGAAGGTTGCGAAATCTCAGTGTTCACTATCGGGCCATTATGCCAGTTAATGTTGACGAAAAATCAAGGCGCTGGTTGGTGAAACTCCGCGGCGGTTGCAGCGCCTGACGATGAAGGAAAAAAAGTGTATATTTTGCACCATGGCCAGAGCCGCTGGCGGCGAGAACCAGGTTCCCACGGCATGCGCTGTGGGAAAACTTCAACGTGACGTTTAGGCTGACAAATGAATCAACCCATACAACGCTATACCAAAACCGCGATTGTTCTGCACTGGCTGATCGCCCTGCTGATTATCGGCATGCTGGCCATGGGCCTGTGGATGGCCGAACTGCCCAAGGACGCGCCCAAGGTGGCCGAGTTCGATCTGTTCAACCTGGGGCTTTATACCGTCTCGCTGCCCGAGCCGGTTTCTGTGCGCACCTTCTATTTCAATCTGCACAAATCCTGCGGCTTGACCTTGCTGGCGTTGATCCTGCTCCGCGTGTTCTGGCGCGTGAGCCACCAGGCCCCAGAGTTTCCCGCGACGATGAAGGCGTGGGAGAAGAAACTGTCGCACGCGGTGCATCATTCCCTGTACCTGCTGATGTTGTTGGTGCCGGTCAGCGGCTTTGTGATGTCGATCTACAGCAAGTACGGCGTGGCGTGGTTTGGCACACTGCTGGTGAATGGGCTGGATAACCCACAATTGCGAGATCTGTGCAAGGAGGCGCACGAGTTCACGGCATGGCTGCTGCTGGTCATTGCCGCCCTGCATATCGCCGCCGCCATCAAGCACAAAATGGTGGACAAGGACGAGGTGATGCGACGGATGTCATTGCGCGGCTAACTGCAAAAAGAAAAGACAAAGGGCGCAGTTTGCGCCCTTTGTCTTTGGTGATCCCGGTTTCAGCTCTTGACTTCAACCGACTGGGTAAAGGATTTTCCTTCGTTATCGTCCGCTTTTACTTCCAGCGCGCCCGGCGCATCCGGCAGGTAATAAAAACGCAGATAGGGGTCCTCGGCCACGCCCACGGCGAAGTCGACGTGCATCACCGGCTTGCCGCCATAGCTAAAAGCCACCTTGTTGATATAAAACGCCGGCTTGTAGCCGCCGGATGCCAAGTCCCGCTGCAAGCCGGTGAACATTGGATGTTTGATGAGGAAGGTAGCGGCATTGGCTTCGCCGAACTTGATCGGCTCCTCGACGCTGAGCTTGATCTTTCCGGAAGCGGCACGGATCGCGGTATCGTCGCCGTCCACCGCGCCGCCGCAGCCACCGGCAGCACGAATGGTGATCGCGGTCATGTAGAGTTTGCCATTCGCGGTTTCGCCCACGGCATGGATAAAGGAGTCGGTTTCCATGCGGATGCGGGTGGATATCTGTGCCTTGCCGTTGAGCGGGGTAAAGTGATAAGTCGCGGCCAGCGGAATCGGGTTGGCATCCACGATCACATATACCTTCTTGATTGCATCGGGATTGTTGAGGTTTTGATCTACCGTCAGCGTGATCGGCACTTGGGCGCCGCTTTCGGCGCGCTTCGGGCCTTCCAGCTTGATGAAGTCGGCGTTCTCGATGG
>DAOMFG010000184.1:0-3491 GCA_035429685.1 Methylophilaceae bacterium
CGAGGCGGGCGGTGTCGCCGGTGCGTCCTCGGCCAGTGTAGGCATAGCGGCCAGCAGCAGCGCATCGGCCAGAGTGGTGTTGAGATGTTTCATCGTAGGCTCCAGTATTTGAAATAAGTTAGGCGGCGACTTTGTGCGCGTGACGTTCATAGAGGAACTTCAGAACCTCGCTGCGCAAGTGGTTGTAATGTGGGTTTTCCGTCAGCTTGAGACGTTCGCGCGGGCGCGGCAGATTTACCGTCAGAATTTCGCCGATGGTGGCCCCCGGTCCATTGGTCATCATGACAATGCGGTCGGATAGTAGTACGGCTTCATCCACGTCATGTGTCACCATCACCACTGTGCTGCCGGTGCGAGCGACGATGCCCATCAGCTCATCCTGCAGGTTGGCGCGGGTGAGCGCGTCCAGCGCGCCGAACGGTTCATCCAGCAACAATACTTTGGGCTCCATCGCCAGTGCCCGGGCGATGCCCACGCGCTGCTTCATGCCACCGGAAATCTCGCCGGGGAACTTGAGCTCGGCATGCGTCAGGCCGACCAGTGCCATCGCGGCCCTGGTGCGTTCCGCCAGCCCGGACTTGCCATCCTTGCCGCCGAACACGCGCTCGACTGCCAGATGCACGTTGTCGTAACAGGTCAGCCAGGGTAGCAGCGAGTGGTTCTGGAACACCACGGCACGCTCCGGCCCCGGCCCGGAAATTTCCCGCCCGGCGCACAGCATCACGCCTTCGCTGGCCGGCAGCAGGCCGGCGATCAGGTTGAGCACGGTGGACTTGCCGCAGCCGGAGTGGCCGATCACCGAGATGAATTCGCCCTTGTGGATGGTGAGGTCGATGTCCCGCAGGGCGACGAAGCGGCCGCGCTTGGTGTCAAATACCATATGGACATTTTCCAGTTGCACGTACTTTTCCATGTTTTTTCTCCTTACTCGTGGCGGAAGCGGGAAGCCAACAGGATCAGCCCCTGTTCCAGCAATAAACCGATAATGCCGACCACGAAGATGGCGATGATGATGTGCTCGACGTTGAGGTTGTTCCACTCGTCCCATACCCAGAAACCAATGCCGACTCCACCAGTCAGCATTTCGGCGGCGACGATCACCAGCCAGGCCACGCCGATGGACAGCCTGATGCCCGTCAGCACGTGGGGCAGCACGGCGGGGAACAGGATCTTGGTGAATACCTTCCACTCCGACAGGTTGAGCACGCGCGCCACGTTGAGGTAATCCTGCGGGATGCGCTGCACGCCGGTAGCGGTGTTGAGCACCATTGGCCAGATGCTGGAGATGAAAATCACCCAGATCGCCGCAGGATTAGCTGCTTTGAACACCAGCAGGCCAATCGGCAGCCAGGCCAGTGGTGACACAGGACGCAGCAGGCCGATCACCGGTGCCGCCATGTCGGACAGGATGCGGAAGCGCCCCAGCACGAAACCCAAGGGAATGCCGACCAGCGCCGCCAAGCCGAAGCCCAAGCCGACGCGCTCCAGCGAATAGAGGATGTTCCAGCCTATGCCCTGGTCGTTGGGGCCGTTGCGGTAGAACGGGTGGGAGAACACTTCCTGCGCTGAAACCCAGGTTTTGTCGGGCCCCGGCAGGTTATGCGACTGTTGCGAAATCAGCGCCCACAGCGCGATGAACAGCGCCACCCCGACCAGCATGGGAATCCCGCGCTGCAAACCCGTGACCAGCCATTCCGGTGCCACCGCGCGGCGGTAGCCTGTCGCAGGTGATGGCACGGCTTCCGGCTTTGCGACGGGCTGCGTTTCGTTAGTTTCCGTCAGTTTCAATGCAATGACGTTGCTCATGTTTTACTCTCCTGGTTTACTGGTAGTGCAGCCGAGGCCGCCTGCACTACGTCGCTATGCTTTGACCTTGAACCCGGCGGCGTAGGCCTTGGGGTCCTTGCCCTCCCACACCATGCCGTCGATCAGTTTCGATGTACGCATGGCGTCCTTGGGTACGCTGATACCCAGCGCGCCGGCGGCTTCCTTGTACAGATCGAGCTGGTTGACCTTCTGTGCCACGGCCAAGTAATCCGGGTCACTCTTGAGCAGGCCCCAGCGCTTGTGCTGGGTCATGAACCACATGCCGTCCGAGAGGTAAGGGAAGGGCACCTTGCCGTCGTTGAAGAATTTCATGTAATTGGGGTCTTCCCACTTTTTGCCGATGCCGTTGTCGTAGTGGCCGAGGAAGCGACCTTCGATCACTTCTTCCGGCGCGTTGACATAGGCCTTGCCGGAGATCAGTTTGGCTACCGCCGGACGGTTGGCGGTGGCGTCGATGTAGCGGCAGGCCTCCAGCACCGCCATCAGCATGGCGCGCGCGGTGTTGGGGTTCTTCTGCATGAATTCGGCGGTGGTGCCCAGCACCTTTTCCGGGTGGTCGACCCAGATGTCTTGCGAGGTCGCCACCGTGAAGCCAATCTTGTCGAAAATTGCGCGCGCGTTCCACGGCTCGCCCACGCAGTAGCCGTCCATGTTGCCGATGCGCATGTTGGCCACCATTTGCGGTGGCGGCACGGTGATGGTTTTCACATCCTTGACCGGGTTGATGCCGAACGAGGCCAGCCAGTAATACAGCCACATGGCATGGGTGCCGGTGGGGAAGGTGTGGGCGAAGGTGTAGTCGCGATTTTCGTTGTCGATCAGACGCTTCAGGCTCCTGCCATCGGTGACGCCCTTGTCCTTGAGCTGGTTGGCCAGGGTGATGCCCTGGCCGTTGTTGTTGAGCGTCATCAGCACCGCCATGTCCTTCTGCGGGCCACCGATACCCATCTGCACGCCATATACCAAGCCGTACAGCACATGCGCCGCATGCAGTTCGCCGTTGATGGTTTTGTCGCGGATGCCGGCCCAGGAAGCTTCCTTGGAAGGGATGATCTTGATGCCATACTTCTTGTCGAAGCCCATCTCGGCGGCGACGGCGATCGGAGCACAGTCGGTGAGCGGAATGAAGCCGATCTTGACTTCGGTCAGTTCCGGCTTGTCGGAACCGGCCGCCCAGGCAGACTGGCTGATGCCCAGTGAGCCCATGCCCGCCACCGCCGCCGCGCTGGCCGCCGCCGCGCCCAGGGAGAGGAATTTGCGTCGCTCCGGGCTGGCCGGCACGTTGCTTGACACGTCGTTTAGCTGTTTCATTTGAAGCCCCTTTCAATTGCGATAGCCAATAAAAAAGCGTCCTTCCGCCAATTCCTGATAAAGGAACCAGTAGAAGGACGCCATTGTCCCGTGCACGCACCTGCATCGGTGCGCTGTTGGTTACTGCCGGGTATACCCATCGTTGGGCGTGCCCGCTAAATTCGTCTTACGACAGTAGTTCTGCTGCCTGTATCACTTGTCGGGCAATTTCGCCCAATCTGGTACCGCGTTCCATCGCCATCTTGCGTAGCGCCTGGTAGGCGGCCTCTTCATCGAGGCCGCGCTGTTTCATCAATATGCCCTTGGCGCGCTCCACGTCCTTGCGTTCCGCCAGCTTGGTCGTCGTTGACTCA
>DAOMFG010000185.1:0-3418 GCA_035429685.1 Methylophilaceae bacterium
ACGCTGCGCCTGGCCGAAGTCCCCAACATCGTCGGCATCAAGGACGCCACCGGCAGCATTGAGCGCGGCACTGACTTGCTACTAAGGTCGCCGCTGAATTTCGCCGTCTACACCGGCGATGACGCCACGGCGCTGGCGTTGATGCTGCTGGGCGGGCATGGCGTGATTTCTGTTACTGCCAACGCGGCGCCGAAACTGATGCACGAAATGTGCGAAGCCGCCTTCAGCAGCGACCTGCAAACCGCCCGCGACATCAACCGCAAGCTGTTCCCGCTGCATCAGAAACTATTTATCGAGGCCAACCCGATTCCGGTCAAGTGGGTGCTGGCCGAAATGGGCCTGATCGGCCCCAGCCTGCGCCTGCCACTGACCCCGCTTAGCTTGCAACATCACGATACTCTGCGCCAGGCTATGCGCAGCGCACACCTTATCCAGGAAACCGCATGACTGTACGTAAACTGCTTCTCTCAACCCTGTTCGTTCCGGCCATACTCTCTCTTGCCGGCTGCGACTCCGTTCCATTTATGGATAATTCATCCGACTATAAGGCAGCTGGGCGCGGCAAGCCACTGGAAGTGCCTCCCGACCTGACTTCCGTCTCCACGTCTGACGTCTATACCGTGCCCGGGGCCACGTATTCCGAATACAGCAAGGAACAGGTTCAGCAAAACCAAGAGGCTGACAAGATTCTGGCCGATCCGGGAAAAATCAAGCTGGAACGCGCTGGCGCCCAGCGCTGGCTGGTAGTACCGGCCACACCGGAGAAGGTGTGGCCGGTGGTGCGCGAATTCTGGACGGACATGGGCTTTGCGGTCGTTGTCGAAAATCCCCAGACCGGTGTCATGGAAACGCAATGGACGGACGCCACGGATCTTAACAAGGATAACAAGGGCTACCTCGACAGGTTCCAGAACTGGCTGGACAAGATGGGCGCCCTCAATAACCGCATCAAGTTCCGCACCCGTTTCGATCAGGACAAGGAGAACCAGACGACAGACATTTACCTGACCCATCGCAAATTCAGCAACGTACCGGATGATGGCAAGGTGCGCGTAAAAACCCCATATGGTGAGGTAGAAAACGGCTTCAAATACGAAGACTTAGACAAGAGCAAACTCAGCAAGGAAGATCAGGCCGTTGCCGAGGATGTTGATGCGGAAATGCTGCGACGCCTGATGATCAAGCTTGGCGTATCCGAACAGCAGTCACGTGCCATCGTTTCTGCCGAGAACCAGGAAAAACGTGCCATGCTGAACAAAGACCAGGCGGGTAACGTCACGCTGGATCTTGCCGACCAGTATGACCGCGCCTGGCGGCGCGTTGGATTGGCGCTCGATCGCATCGGCTTTGTAGTCGAGGACAAGAATCGTTCCCTCGGCGTATTTTATTTGCGCTACTCGGACGTGGAGAACGAAGACAGCAAGAACAAAAAAGGCATGCTGGACAAACTCAAGTTCTGGGGTGACGACGAGACTGCCGGCAGCCAGGATGAAAAGGACGCAGAAAAGTCATCAGGCAAAGCTGCTGCCGGAAAACAGTATCTGATCAAACTTGAACGCGCCGAATCAGGTTCGTACCTGTATGTTGCGGACAAAAGCGGGCAGCGCGACAACTCGCCAACCGCCAACCGCATCCTGAATATGCTCTACGATCAGCTCAAATAAGCCCAGCAATGCGATTTGCCTCGCTGGGCAGTGGTAGCGCGGGAAATTCCATGGTAGTGGAAGCAGGCCGTACTGCCCTGTTACTCGATTGTGGCTTCGGTCTGCGCGAAACCGAGGCACGTCTGGCAAGACTGAGGCTGGATGCCAGACAACTGGCCGGCATCGTGATAACCCACGAACATGACGACCATGCAGGCGGCGCGTTCAAGTTGGCCGCCCGTCACCGGCTGGCGGTCTGGATCACCCATGGTACCCTGCGTGCGGCACATCGCTACATCCCTTCAGGATTCGACGCCCCGTTGAACGTGATCGACAGCCATACCCCTTTCCATATCGGCGACATTGAACTACGCCCCTTCCCTGTTCCACACGACGCGGGGGAGCCCGTTCAATACGTCTTTGACGATGGCGCAAGCAAGTTTGGCGTCCTCACCGACACCGGCAGCAGCACCCCGCACATCGAAGCCATGCTGAGCGGCTGCCATGCCCTCATGCTGGAATGCAACCACGACCTCGACATGCTGATGAACGGCAGTTACGCATGGCCGCTCAAGCAGCGTATCAGCAGCCACTATGGGCACCTGGCCAATAAAACCTCGGCCAGCCTGCTGACGAAACTGGACAACAGCAAGTTGCAGCACATCGTCGCTGCGCATTTAAGCGAAATGAACAACACGCCCACATTGGCTGGGCAGGCGCTCGCCTCGGCCCTGGATTGCGAAAGAGAATGGGTAGGAATTGCCACCCAGTCAGAAGGGATTGGCTGGCGTCAAATCAGCTGACTTGCAAATCAAGAAGCAGAAAAACAAAAAGCCGGCTTTCGCCGGCTTTTTTACCGCAAAAGAAGAATTACTTCTTTTCTTCAGCCGGAGCGGCCGGAGCAGCAGCGTCAGCAGCCGGAGCAGCAGCGTCAGCGGCCGGAGCAGCAGCGTCAGCGGCCGGAGCAGCAGCGTCAGCGGCCGGAGCAGCAGCGTCAGCGGCCGGAGCAGCTTCTTCCTTATTGCCGCAAGCGGTCAGAGCCAGAGCCAGCAGAGCAGCGATCAGAGCGGAACGAGTCATTTTTTTCCCTTAACGAAAGTAATTAAAAACTGAGTACGGGTCGGCAAAATATAAATAGCCGTAACCGAGTGCGCACGATTTTATAGCGCTTTTTTTTAAAAAGCCAGCGTTTTTAACGAATTTTGATTCTACCAGCAACCCCACGAATGAAAACGGCCACCATCTCTGGTGGCCGCTTATTTATTGGTGGTGATGGGGGGACTTGAACCCTCGACCCGCAGCACCACATCCTCGCCGAAAATGCTAGGCATGACGGACACACGGAAATCCACCTCCCGTCCGCGCATGGAAACCTTAAAGCGCCCATCTTGCGGAACCCGGCGTTCGGCAATATCCAGATCGGACATGACCTTGATACGCGAGACTATTTGCTCCGCCAGCGCAGTACCAGACACCGTGCCTACCGTCATTAAAACACCATCCATGCGGTACTTTATGATGAGCTGGTCAACGTCAGTTTCGAGGTAGATGTCACTGACACCGGTTTTCAGTGCATCATACAGCGTTGAATGTACCAGGCGAACCACAGGGCTGGTATCTTCACTAATGCTCAATAATGACAGATCCTCGGTGCCACTGGTCAGCACTTCATTTCGCTGCCGGTCAGGCAGCAAACCATCCATTGCCCGCATCGTTTCTTCGTGTAGTGCTAGGTAGGCGGCAGTATCCTTGCGGTGATCAAGAGTACAGGGTAA
>DAOMFG010000186.1:0-3411 GCA_035429685.1 Methylophilaceae bacterium
CGCGTCGAGGAAAGCCGCCACGCCGCCTATTTTCCGCATCTCGGCCACCACTTGCAGCGTCAGCGTGGTCTTGCCGGAGGATTCCGGGCCGTAGATTTCCACCACGCGGCCGCGTGGAAGCCCGCCTACGCCGAGGGCGAGATCCAGACCGAGCGAGCCGGTGGAAACGACCTGAATGTCCCTGGACACATCAGTATCGCCCATGCGCATGATGGAGCCTTTGCCGAATTGCTTCTCGATCTGCGACAGTGCGGCGGCCAGTGCCTTGCTTTTGTTCTCATCCATGGTATGCGATCCCAACCCTGTAAAAGGGCCAAATTATGTCATAAATCAGATGCTAAGGTAAGGCGGATGGCGGGCTTTATGGCTTGTTTGCCCGAAACATGGGCGCTGGGGCTAAAATGACGGAAGACACGCAATGCACTCGAGAGGGAGAACCCGACATGACCGTCCGCACCGTAGCCACCAAGCCTTTTAATGACCAGAAACCCGGCACTTCCGGGCTGCGCAAGCGGGTGCCGGCGTTCCAGCAGCCGCACTACCTGGAAAATTTCGTGCAGTCGATTTTCGACAGCATCGCCGCGCCGCAGGGCGCGACCTTGGCGGTGGGCGGGGATGGCCGCTATTACAACCGCGAGGCGATCCAGATCATCCTGAAAATGGCGGCCGCCAACGGCTTTGGCCGCGTGCTGGTGGGGCAGGGCGGCATCCTGTCCACGCCGGCGGCCTCCTGCGTGATCCGCAAATACGCCACCTTTGGCGGCATCATCCTCTCCGCCAGCCACAACCCGGGCGGGCCGGATGGCGATTTTGGCATCAAGTACAACATCGCCAATGGCGGCCCGGCGCCGGAGAAGGTGACCGAAGCGATCTTCGCGTGCAGCAAGGCGATTGCCGAATACCGTATCCTGGAGGCGGGCGACGTGGCACTGGACGTGATCGGCGAGACCCGCCTGGGCGACATGAGGGTACAGGTGATCGATCCGGTGCGCGACTATGCTGACCTGATGGAGTCGCTGTTCGATTTCGCCGCGATTCGTGCGCTGCTGGCCGGCGGCTTCCGCCTTAAATTCGACGCCATGCACGCGGTGACCGGGCCGTATGCGAAAGAAATCATCGAGAAACTCCTGGGCGCCCCCGCCGGTAGCGTGATGAATGCCATACCGCTGCCGGATTTCGGCAACGGCCATCCCGACCCCAACCTGACCTATGCGCATGAACTGGTGGAAATCGTCTACGGCGCCGACGCGCCCGATTTCGGCGCCGCGTCGGACGGCGACGGCGACCGCAACATGATCCTGGGCAAGCGCTTCTTCGTTACCCCTTCCGACAGTCTGGCGGTGCTGGCGGCCAACGCCACGCTGGCGCCAGGCTACAGCAAAGGCTTGGCCGGCATTGCCCGCTCCATGCCGACCAGTGCCGCTGCCGACCGCGTGGCACAGGCGCTGGACATTCCGTGCTTCGAGACGCCTACCGGCTGGAAATTCTTCGGCAACCTGATGGATGCCGGCAAGGTGACGCTGTGCGGCGAGGAGAGCTTTGGCACCGGCTCCGACCACGTGCGGGAAAAAGACGGCCTGTGGGCGGTGCTGTTCTGGCTCAATGTCGTCGCCGCGCGTAAGCAATCGGTGGAAACTATCGTCAGGGAGCACTGGGCCAAGTATGGCCGCAACGTCTATTCGCGCCACGACTACGAAGGCCTGCCGACCGAGGCCGCCAATGGCGTGATGAAGCATTTGCACGACAGCTTCGCCCGCCTGGTCGGCGCGCAGCTGGGCAGCTACAAGGTGCTGTTCTGCGATGACTTCAGCTACACCGACCCGGTGGACGGCAGCGTCAGCACCGGGCAGGGCGTGCGCATCGGCTTTACCGACGGCTCGCGCATCGTGTTCCGCCTGTCCGGCACCGGTACCGAAGGGGCGACCCTGCGCATCTACCTGGAAGCTTATGAGGCGGATGTGAGCAAACATCACCTCGATGCCCAGGAGGCACTGGCCGAGTTGATCGCTATCGCCCTGCGGCTGACCGAACTGAAAGCGCGCACCGGGCGCGACCAGCCGACGGTGATCACCTGACTTCTAACTTGACGGCAGAGTGATGATGATCGTGCCTCTGGAGCAATTCAGGGGCTGGCCACTTCGATTACTGATCGGAACGACTGGCATACAGCGTCAGCTCAGCTAGCACCACCAGCACGAACGCCGCTCCCAGCATTGAATCTGAGAACGTCGCCTCGCCGGTCCATAGCACCAAGGCGATGCCGGAAAAATTGACGTAGAGTGCAAACTCGGTCGCAAATCGCTGGCCGTTCATGGTGGTTATCCGGGGCAGCAGCATTCCCACCAGCCAATGAACAGCCGGCGCTACGAGGGACACAGCAAGGATCAATTCGGTTTTCCAGAAGGAAGTGTTCTCGGCGTGCTTGAGAAAGGAACCTTCCGGCATCCAGGTATTGGTATTGTGCAAATAGCCGATCAGGAACAGCACGACCAGTATGATCCAGATGGCCAGGCGGTCAGAGGTTTCGAGCCTGCTCAGAAAATCGAGGCCTGGAAGCGCTTTTACGCGGCTGAGCAGCATGATGCCGGCCCCCCCTGCCACGATTATGAAGTACAAGGGGACAAAGTGGTCCACCCAGTGCACCAGAAGAATGATAAGAAAAATCATGGCTATCCGCACAGGGATGATCTCGAGTGGCTTCATGACAATTCCTCTTGCATGTTTTTGGCTTAGAACGGCAGCTTTGCTCCCGGCGCTGCCGCCAGGATCACCTTGCGGAACTGTTCCTGGATGCGTCGGAGCGCGGCTTCGTTGTCCGCCTCGAAGCGCAGCACGATGACCGGCGTGGTGTTGGAAGGGCGCATCAGGCCGAAGCCGTCGGCGTATTCCACGCGCAGGCCATCGATGGTGATAATATTCTGCGCTCCTTCGAATTTTGCTTCTTTCTGCAGTTGTGCAATGAGCGCGTGCGGCTCGCCTTCCCGCATCTGGACGTGCTGCTCTGGCGTGCTGACGCTGTCCGGCAGAGCGTTCAGGACGGCAGACGGATTGGCCGACTTGCTGAGGATTTCCAGCAGCCGGGCGCCGGCGTAGAGGCCGTCGTCGAAGCCATACCAACGTTCTTTGATAAAGATGTGGCCGCTCATTTCGCCGCCCAGCGCGGCACCGGTTTCCTGCATTTTGGCCTTCATCAGCGAGTGGCCGGTGTTCCACATCAGCGGCTGGCCGCCGTGCTCGGAGATCCAGGGATGCAGGTTGCGCGTGGATTTGATGTCATAAATGATGGTGGCGCCGGGCTGGCGCGCCAGCACGTCTGCGGCGAACAGCAGCAGCTGGCGGTCGGGGTAGATGATAGCGCCATCCCTGGTGACCACGCACAGCCGATCGCCGTAGCAGTCGAACGCCAGTCCA
>DAOMFG010000187.1:0-3407 GCA_035429685.1 Methylophilaceae bacterium
GCTAAGGCGCATGATGTCAAGCTTGCGCGGCGAAAACCGGATTTTCAGAGGCGCTCTAGTTATTTCTTGCGCGCCCTTGGATGCGCCTGATCGTAAACCTTGGCCAGGTGCTGGAAGTCGAGGTGGGTATAGACCTGCGTGGTGCTGATGTTGGCGTGGCCCAGCAGTTCCTGCACCGCGCGCAGATCACCGCTGGATTGCAGCACGTGCGTCGCGAAGCTGTGGCGCAGAATATGGGGATGCACGTCTCCGGCAACGCCCTGTCTGATCGCCCAGTACTTGAACCGGTACTGTACCGCACGCGGCGTCATGCGCTTGCCGTTACGGGTGACGAACAGCGCCTGCTCGTCGTCCAGTTTCATCATGGCACGCAACGGCAACCACTCTCGGATGGCGGCGATGGCGTGGCTGCCTACCGGCACGATGCGGGTCTTGGCACCCTTGCCGGTGACGGTGACGGTGCCGTTACCGAGATCCAGACCGCTCGGCTCCAGCGACACCAGTTCTGCCAGACGCAGGCCGGACGAATAAAACAGCTCCAGCATGGCGTGGTCACGCATTGCTAGGGCATCCCCATCGGTAATTTCGACCAACCGTCCCGCCTGTTCCGGCGACAGCGCCTGCGGCAGGGATTTGGCCGACTTGGGCGGACGCATGCCAACGCAAGGATTGCCGACAAAGCCATGGCGCTTGCCCAGATAGGCGTAGAACCCGCGCCATGCGGACAGCATGCGGGCGATGCTTTTGCCGCCCAAGCCACGTCCGTGCAGGGTGGCGACGTAACGCCGGATCTGTGGCGGCTGCAATTGCTGCAAGGCGGTGGTTCCAGCCAGTTCGATCAGCGTACGGATATCGCGCCCGTAGTTTTGACAGGTAAGCGCGCTTAGGCCGCGCTCGTGCGCAAGGTGATTGAGGTAGGCGGCCAGGTAGTCCAAGCTACTGGATGTATCTGAGTAGGGCAGCACTCAGCAGTTCGCCGATGCGCTTGAGATATACCGTACCCATTTCCGGGTAGAACCGCTGCTCGTCCTCGCTCGCCATGGCAAGCAGCCCGAAAACCTCCTCGCCACGCAGGGCGACAAACGCGTAGGACTTCAGCGGCGCATTGGCTGCGCCAAACAAATCGCTTAGATCCGGGCCGGGGTGATGTCCACAGTAAGGACTCGCCAGACCTTGCGCCCAGATGCGCAGCTCCTCGCTCAGTGCGCCGAACTCCTCACTGGCGGCGTCCTCCTTGTTGAGCGGTTTCGCCCACAGGCGGATGGCGACATGGGGCACCTTGAAGTCCTCGCGCAAGTGCTCCACGACCAACCGCATCAGGATATCGAAACTGGGGGACCCGAGCATGGCCAGGCACAGACGATGCACCTTGTCGCCGATGGCATCGTTCTCTTCGCCGAATTGCAGCAGTTCCGCCAGCTTGACCTCCAGCACGCGAATCTTGTCACGCTGCGCCAGTTGCTGGCGCTCTGCCAGTGAAACGGTACCGCTGCCATGCGGGCTGGGCAGGTAGATCTCCGTCAGCAGGTGGGCATTGCGCTCGAAAAACTGGGGGTCTGCGCGCAGGTAATCGGTGATCTGGTCTTCAGTAAGTTGCATGAGCACTCCTCGGTTAAAGCGGGATTTCTCCCTCGAATACGGTAACGGCCGGCCCGGTCATCATGACGGTTTGCCCTTCGCCCGCCCAACTGATGGACAGCTCACCACCGCGCATGGCCACAGTGACGGGCGAAGCCAGTTTTCCCAAGCGAATGCCAGCCACAGCGGCGGCGCAGGCACCAGTGCCGCAAGCCAGAGTTTCGCCAGCGCCGCGCTCGTACACACGCAGGTTGATACGGTGCGGGTTGACGATTTGCATGAACCCCGCATTGACGCGCTGCGGAAAACGCTGGTGTCGCTCGATCAGCGGACCCTGTTCGGCGACTGGCGCAGTTTCGATATCGTCGACGATCTGCACCGCGTGCGGGTTGCCCATAGACAGCGCGCTGATTTCAACTGCTGCGTCCCCAACCTGCAAGGCATAGGTCTGTGCCAGGGCACCCGCCGTGAAAGGAATTTCCTCCGGCAGCAAGCGTGGCGCACCCATATCTACCGTCACCTGGCCGCTGTCTTCCAGGCGCGGCAGGATAATGCCGCGCGCAGTCTCGACGCGAATTTCGCTCTTGTCGATCAAGCCCTGCTCATGTACGAAGCGCACGAAACAGCGCGCGCCGTTGCCACATTGCTCCACCTCGCCGCCATCGGCGTTGAAGATGCGGTAGCGGAAATCGGCATCCGGGCGGGTGGATTGTTCCACCACCAGCAACTGGTCACAACCGATACCAAAATGGCGGTCGGCAAGATGTCGTACCAGTTTCGGAGTCAAGGCAACCTGCTGGCGAATGGCGTCGATCACAACGAAGTCGTTGCCCAGCCCTTGCATTTTGGTGAATTTCAGATTCATTGGCATTGTTTGGAATGATTTGCCTGCATTGTAAGACATGGCAACAGGATTTGGCATGCTACCGCCGGGAATCTTAGGGTTGAAATCGACATCGGATCAATGGATAATAGCCGCTCGCCGAGTTAATCAGACAACTTGCGGGGCGATTCAAATACCGCTAAAGCGTCGCCAGCTCGTGGCCCGGAGCCGGTATCGCCGGACTCAAGGGCCAAGGAGCATCTCATGAGCGATTATCTTTTTACTTCGGAATCCGTTTCCGAAGGCCATCCAGACAAGGTTGCCGACCAGATTTCCGACGCCATCGTCGACGCCATCATTGCGGAAGACCGCCATGCCCGCATCGCGGCCGAGACCTTGTGCAACACCGGACTGGTAGTGCTGGCGGGCGAGATCACCACGCATGCCAACGTGGACTACATCCAGGTGGCGCGCGATACCATCAAGCGCATCGGCTATGACAACACTGAATACGGCATCGACTACAAGGGTTGCGCCGTACTGGTAGCCTACGACAAGCAAAGCCCGGATATTGCGCAGGGCGTTAACAAGGCCTATGACGACGGCCTGGACCAAGGCGCCGGCGACCAGGGGCTGATGTTCGGCTATGCCTGCGACGAAACCCCGCAACTGATGCCGCTACCGATCTGGCTGGCACATCGCCTGGTAGAGCGCCAGTCCCATCTGCGCAAGGATGGCCGCCTGTCCTGGCTGCGTCCCGACGCCAAGTCTCAGGTCACGATACGGTACGTGGATGGCAGTCCTTACGCCATCGACACCGTGGTGCTGTCCACCCAGCACGCGCCCGACATGACACTGGAAGCCATCCGCGAGGCGGTGATCGAGGACATCATCAAGCCGGTACTGCCGAAGGAGCTCATCAAAGGCGAGATCAAGTACCTGGTCAACCCCACCGGCCGCTTCGTCATCGGCGGCCCGCAGGGCGACTGCGGCCTGACCGGGCGCA
>DAOMFG010000188.1:0-3395 GCA_035429685.1 Methylophilaceae bacterium
GCCAATGGCCAGGCCGGCCAAGGGGCCCAGCCAGCGGTTACCACCTGGCGCAGGCGCCGCCGGAGCGGGGGCCGGCGCTTGCAGCACCTGCTTCGTAGGTGCTGCGCGTTGCTTGCCGAAACTGCTGCCGCCGCCAAAGCGCTTGGCTTCCGCTACTGTGGAAAATAGGCTCAGGCAAATAAAAGCAACCGTTAACATCATCAAAAGGCGTTTCATGCGTTTCCTCATCGGCAGGTAAATCAAAGCGTGGCGAAGTCTAACAGTTTCCCGGCTGATGGGCCGGCTAGATTGGCTCCAGTTTGGCGTATTCCAGCGCCAGCCACTTCATGCCGGCATGGCCGAAATTGACCTGCACGCGCAGGTCATCGGCGTTGCCTTCGTAGCTCACCACCACGCCCGGGCCGAATTTCTGGTGCATCACCGCCTGGCCAATGCGCCAGGGATGCTGGGCGCCAGGGTTGCACGGCGCGCTGTAAGCCGGCTCCGAGAACTTCAGTGCAGCGCGCGTATTAAGATGCTTCAGCAACTGTTCCGGGATTTCGTCGAGAAAGCGCGATGGCACGCCGTAGCGGGTCTGTCCATGCAGCATGCGTTGCTGCGCATGCGTCAGGTAAAGCCTGCGCCGGGCCCGCGTCACCGCCACGTACATCAGGCGCCGCTCCTCCTCCAGTCCGTTGGATTCGTACATGCTCTGCTCGTGCGGGAACAGCCCTTCCTCCACGCCGACGATGAACACGGAATGAAACTCCAGACCCTTGGACGCATGCACGGTCATCAATTGCAGTGCCTCGCGTCCCGGGTCGGCTTGGTGCTCGCCGGCCTCCAGGCTGGCGAAGGTAAGAAAATCCACCAGCGCGCTACTGTCGTTTTCGTTGATGAAAGCGGTGGCGGCGCTGACCAGTTCGTCCAGGTTGGCGATGCGGTCCTCACCTTCCTTTTCGTTTTGATAATGCTGGCGCAGGCCGCTTTGCGCAGTGACCACGTCAATCATCTCCGGCAATGTTAGGCCGCTACATTGCTCCTGCAAGTGCTTGACAAGGGCGACGAAGCCTGGGATCCCCTTGCGGCCGCCATCGCCCTTCGCGGCGGCCGCTTCCGCGGCAGTCCACAGGCTGCCATTGGCCAGCTTCGCCGCTTCCTGCAACTGCTCCAGACTGCGCGCACCGATGCCGCGGGTAGGAAAGTTGATGACGCGCAACAACGCGGTATCATCTTCCGGGTTGGCAACTAGCCGCAGGTAAGCCATGGCATGCTTGATCTCGGCGCGCTCGAAAAAGCGCAGACCGCCATAGACCCGGTACGGCAGCCCAGCTGAGAACAATGCATGTTCCAGCACCCGCGATTGCGCATTGGAACGGTACAACAGCGCCATGTCGGTCAGCGACTGGCCTTCGGCGTGCAGCGCCTTCACTTCCTCAACGATGAAGCCGGCTTCCTCGATATCGTTGTATCCCTGAAACACGCGCACCGGTTCGCCGGTACCGGCAGCAGTCCACAGGTTCTTGCCAAGACGGTTACGGTTGTGGGTGATGATGGCGTTGGCGGCATCCAGAATGTTGCTATGCGAGCGGTAGTTCTGTTCCAGTTTGATGACCTTGTGCACACCGAAGTCCTGCTCGAAATCCAGCATGTTGCCGACGCGCGCGCCGCGGAAGGCGTAGATCGACTGGTCGTCATCACCTACGGCGAACACGCAGTTGTCCTTGCCGGCCAGCAGTTTCAGCCACAGGTATTGCAGGCGGTTGGTGTCCTGGAACTCGTCCACCAGCACGTATTTGAAGCGGCTTTGATAATGCTCGCGCAGGGCAGTTTCGCGCGCCAGTACTTCATAGCAGCGCAGCAGTAGTTCGGCGAAATCCACTACGCCTTCGCGCTGGCATTGCGCGTCGTATTCGGCGTAAATTTCTCGCAGCTTTTCCGAGTGCTTGTCGTAGACCTCCATGTGGTCGGCGCGCAGCCCCTCTTCCTTGGCACCGTTGATGTAGGCCTGCACCTGCTTTGGCGGGAATTTTTCGTCATCGACGTTCATCGCCTTCATCACGCGCTTGACGGCAGAAAGCTGGTCGGCCATGTCCAGAATCTGGAACAACGCCGGCAGGCGCGCCTCGCGGTGATGGGCGCGCAGGAAGCGATTGCACAGGCCATGGAAAGTCCCGACCCACATGCCGCGGGTGTTGATTGGCAGCATGGCGGACAGGCGCGCCAGCATTTCCTTGGCCGCCTTGTTAGTGAAAGTGACGGCAAGCAGGCCACCGGGACTGACCTGCCCGGTCTGGATCAGCCAGGCGATGCGGGTTGTCAGAACCCGTGTTTTTCCACTGCCGGCACCGGCCAGGATCAGGGCGGACTGGTAAGGCAGCGTGACGGCTTCGAGTTGCTTGTCGTTGAGGCCTTCAAGGAGATCTATCATGGGCACATTTCATTTATGTACAAATAAAAAATGCGTGCCGCCTCAAAGGCGCACGCATTAAATTTTCTTAATATCAGCGGGAACTAATTTGCTTGGTGCAAATCTTATTCGTAGACGTTTTAACCGTCTCCCGCTTCTCCTCCCTGAGCGGGCGCCTTATCTCGATAAGGCATCTTACGCCCCGGTTTTAATCCCCTTTAACCGGGGCTTCTTTTTGCCTGTCGTAAACGCAGGCTGTTCAACCGGAAAGAAAGACTGGGGCAAGTATATGCCCAAGTTTTGCCCTTCGCAAACAGGGCAAGTGAACTATTTTCACTGAAATTTAATAACTTGTTGATATCAATAAAAAAGCCCCGCAAAGCGGGGCTTTTTCCTAAGGCATATCTGGGTTACCCGGGCTTACTTACATCATGCCGCCCATGCCACCCATATCGCCCATGCCGCCACCCATTGCCGGGGCATCTTCCTTCGGCAGCTCGGCCACCATGCAGTCGGTGGTCAGCATCAGGCCGGCGACGGATGCAGCGTTCTGCAGCGCGTAGCGGGTCACCTTGGTCGGATCCAGCACGCCCATCTCCACCATGTCGCCATAGGTATCGTTGGCGGCGTTGAAGCCGTAGTTGCCGGAGCCTTCCAGCACCTTGTTGACCACCACCGAAGCTTCGGCGCCGGCGTTGGTGACGATCTGGCGCAGCGGCTCCTCGATGGCGCGCAGCACGATACCGATCCCAGCATCCTGGTCGTGGTTATCGCCCTTGGTAGCAGCGATCGCCTTGCTGGCACGCAGCAGAGCCACGCCGCCACCGGCCACGATACCTTCTTCAACCGCGGCACGGGTTGCGTGCAGCGCATCTTCCACGCGCGCCTTCTTCTCCTTCATCTCGATTTCGGTGGTGGCACCAACCTTGATCACGGCCACACCGCCGGCTAGCTTGGCCACGCGCTCTTGGAGCTTTTCGCGGTCGTAGTCGATGGTCGCTTCTTC
>DAOMFG010000189.1:0-3364 GCA_035429685.1 Methylophilaceae bacterium
CCGCAGCCGCCGGTCAGCCGATCAGATGCTGCGGCCGGTAACGATGGTGCGCCGGAGTCCGGCGGCGGTGCCCGCACTGAAAAAGGCCGCCGCAAGTACCTGGCAGGGCGTACCGATACACCGGAAGACAAGAACGGCTTCATGTTGATGTTCCGTGCCGAGAGCATTTTTTCCTGGGCTGAGTTCGTCAAGGTCAACCGCCCACAGGATGACGAGGACGACGCCAAATCGGCCAGGCTGGCGGCCGAGGATATGGATAGCCTCAGCATTGCGCGCGATGGCAAGACCAATGCCGCCAGTGTGCGTTTTGACCTGGATTTGCCTCCCGCAGCAGCGGATGCCGTGCCGCTGGGGGAGGGCGTTGCACTGCCCGAATGGAATTGGAAAAAACAGCTGTTGCAGCCGGATTACTGCCGCTTGCAGGAAATGGTAGCGGCCGATGCGACCCCACTGGAACTGCCGCTGGCGCTACGCCGCACAGCCGCCCGCCTGCGTCGACAGTTCCAGGCGTTGGCACCCACCCGGCACTGGCTCAGGGCGCAGCCCGACGGAGAAGAAGCCGACCTCGATGCCTGGGTGCAACTAGCGGCCGACCGTGCCAGCGGCATGTGTATCGGGGAGCGCGGTTTGTACCGGGCGCAGGTTAATCAGCAGCGCGATCTGGCCTGCCTGCTGCTGGCTGATCTTTCGTTGTCGACCGACGCCTACGTCTCCGATCACGTCCGGGCGATCGACGTCATCCGTGATAGCCTGCTGCTGTTTTCCGAAGCGCTCACGGCCACCGGTGACCGTTTCGCGCTCTACGGCTTTTCATCGTTGCGTCGCAGCCACGTGCGCTTTCATCATCTCAAGCGCTTCGACGACAGTTACGATGGCGAGGTGCGCGGGCGTATTGTGAACATCAAGCCGGGCTATTACACCCGCATGGGCGCGGCGATCCGTCACGCCAGTAGCCTGCTGGCCAGGCAAAGAAGCCGCCAGCGGCTATTGCTGCTGCTTACCGACGGCAAGCCCAACGATATCGATCAATACGAAGGCCGCTATGGCATCGAGGATACGCGCATGGCGTTAATGGAAGCCCGACGGCAGGGGTTGAGGCCATTCTGCGTGACGATAGACAGCGAATCCGGCGATTATTTGCCCCACCTGTTCGGTGCGGGCGGCTATGTGGTGATCCGCAAGCCGGAAGACTTGCCGAAGGAGTTGCCGCTACTCTATGCGCAGATGACGCGCTAACGCCGTGTATTACCGGGTCACGCCCAACCTCAAGTCCGTCGTCTGGCACAGAATTCGGGTTGAAATGGTTTTTTGGGCGTGGCGTAGGGCGTCAGGCCGTAGACGCACGTTCCAGTTGCAACGCGCGCGGGAACAGGACTTCGTCTTCCGTTTTGATATGCTGTTCCAGGTCCCGGTCCAGTGCGGATAAGGCCATGTATAAGGCATTGGTTTTTGCATTGGCCGATACGGCGTAATTCGAGGTTAGTGCGCGTAGTTTGGCCAGCAGGACCTTGACGCGGTCATGTTCGATTTTCATCATGTGGATAGGGTTGGCGACACTGCCGAAACAGGAATGCGGCAGATGTGCCGGGTCGTTTTCAAGCGCAATGACGTAGGGAAAGAGAATGCGCTCCTCCTTCATCAGGTGCGGGATCAGGTCAGCCTGCAGTTCGTCGAAACAGACCTGTAGTAAGGGGCTGTTCCATACTGACCCATCCGCGTTGTCTTCGAACAGTTTCCCGATATGTGCCAGAGCATTGCGTGTAAAGGCGTGATGCGATTGTTCGATATCGGCGATCAAGTCGCCGAGCACATGGGGCGAGTTTCCATCCTGCGCCGGTATGGACATCGACATACTTCCTGACCGAATTTAGATCCTGTCAAGCATATCGATCAGGCGGTATTTTTCCTTGATTCAGGTCAAAGACCGTGTCGAAAGGTCAGATTCCGTACTCGAACTCCCGCAGGCCGGCAACATTGATGATGGAAATTTCCTTGCCATGGACCTCGATGAGACGCGACTGATGCAGTTTCAGCATGGTGCGTGAGAGCGTTTCCGGGGTGAGGTTGAGCAGTGATGCAATATTCGTTTTGCTGGTGGGTAGGGTGATCCGATTCGAATTGCCGGAGGCGTCGGCAATCTGCAGCAGATAGCCGATCAGACGCTGGCTACATGTGAGCAGGGCGACGGATTCTATATCCTGCACCAACTGGTGGTTGCGCATCGAAAGCCCCGCCAGCATTTTCAGCGCTATGGAACTGTCGCGTTCCAGCAAGCCAAAAATGACGTGCTTGGGGATCATCAGCAACTTCGAATCTGTTGTTGTTTGCGCGGAAATGGGGAAGAAAGGCCGATCGAGAAAGATAATGGCTTCACCGAAGCTTTCTCCCGCCCCGATGATGCCAATAACTTTTTCTGCTCCTTGCGGTGAAGAGACTGCCAGTTTTACCTGTCCATCCAGCAACAGAAACATGCCATGTGCCGAATCACCACGGTTGAACAGAATTTGTCCGCGTGCTGCAAACTGGTATTGCGCTTCCCTTGCAACCTCCGCAAGCTGTTCGGGAGTTAACTCTCCGAACAAGCTGAATTTCTGCAACAAGCCGGCAACGGTGACACTGTCCATGTCCACACCCTCCTCCTCTCGATATGCTCGTGGAGGGTATTCTTCGAGTGCAAATATGTCCATTCTTCTTAAGGACAGGTTTTTTAGGAATGTAACTAGTTCTTTTAGCCAATCGGCTAAACCAACCAAATGCGTGCGGCTTGATGCAAAAGCTAGCCACCCCTCTGGAAAATCCGCACCTCCCAAGCTTTTCCGGGTGCTAACCAGCCCCGTTGAATAGCCGTCGGCAACCGTCCAGGTTGTTCCGGGATCGGGCCAGCCTATTTTCTTGGGTGCAGCCGGATAATGCTGGCGCCGGCCGATGCTGCAATGGTTTTTTCTTCTGCTTTCCAGGCGTGGCCGTAAATCACCTCGTAAGTCGCCGGTAATTTTCCCTGCTCGCGAAAGCGCTCGTAGCGCCCCGTCAGCCCCTGCAGAAAGCCCTTGCCTTCCAGCCCGCGCCGGCGGCCTTGCGTTGCGTTGTGCGCGCCGATGGCCTTGAGGTCGCGCATCAGGGCGAGCGCGTCGTCGTAGGTCAGCACGAAGCGCTCCACGTCCAGTACCGGTGCGGAAAACCCGGCGCGCACCAGGGCGTCGCCGATGTCGTGCATGTCGATGAAGCGGCTGACATGAACATGCTGCGGGTCGGCTGTCGTCGCCGCGCGCAGTTCCTTGAGCGTATCCGGTTAGAAAGTGCTGAACGTCAGCTACCCCTCGGGGCGTATAACGCGCGCCATTTCGGCAAACACGCGGTCAAGGTC
>DAOMFG010000190.1:0-3315 GCA_035429685.1 Methylophilaceae bacterium
GAGGCCAGGGCATAGTCCTTGATCACCCTGGACATGCTCAGGTTGATCTGGTACAGATCCTGCTGGTAGGCCTCGTAGACCGGCCAGAATGCCTTGGCCTCACTGTCGGTCAGGTTCATGTTGTTCGCCACCACCAGCTTCTTGTCTGCGCTCAGCTTCTGCCGCAGGATTTCCATCTTTTCTGCCGAGCCGGAACTGTCACTACTGGCCGCGCTTTTATCAGCACTACCGGCCACTGCATTATCGGCAGCAAATGCTGGCAGGGCCAGTAACGTAGCGAGGACAAACCCTATGGAACTGAACAGATTAAGGGAATATTTCTTCATCATTGCTTACTCCAAAAGTTGGTTAGATTCGAATCGCCTGCAATTGACCGGCCTCCTCCAAGGGTGGCGGCCCGACATGCCTTGGGCAGCTGGATTAATTGCCGACCGCACCAAACACCTTCTTGATCAGGCTGCTGGCCTGCCCCATGGGATCCTGACGGATAGCCTTTTCCTCTTCGGCCATCATGGTGTATACGCCGTCCAGCGTCTTCTGGGTGACATACTGCTCCAGGCTGGCCTGATCCTTCCTGACCAGGCCGAACCTGGCGCCGGCTTCGGCGAACTGGTTGTACTGCTGGGCCAGTTGCACATCCTGGGTGGCCTTTTTCACGATGGGCAGGAACTTCTGCGCCATCGGGCCGGAAGTGGTTTTCCTGAAATACTGGGTCGCCGCGTCATCGCCACCGGTCAGGATATCCTTGGCGTCCTGCACGCTCATTTTCTTCACCGCATCCGTGAGCAGCGCCTTGGCTTCCGGCACGGCAGCCTCGGCGGCGCGGTTCATGCGCAGCACCAGTTCGTCGGCCTCCTTGCCCATGCCGAACATGCGCATGGCCTTTTCGGCTTTCTTCAGCGTGTCCGGCAACGGGATCTTGACCTTGGCGTTGTCGAAAAATCCGTTTTCCACGCCAAGCTCGGCCACCGCGGTATCAGCAGCCTGGGTCAAGGCCGCCTTCAGGCCGCCCACGGCGTCCTTGTTGCTCAGGTCATCCAAGCCCTGCGCAAAAGCGGGGACCGTCATTACTACTGATATCAGAAATCCAACCATCCAACGCACGTCACTCTCCTAAAAAATGCAGGGCTCCGCCCTGTCACGGGGCAGGCACTACGCGGTAGTAAACCCCGTTCGCCCCATAGGCCGGCAGGAACCAGGTATTGCCGCTCAGGAAGTAATGCGTGCCGTTTGTTTCGACGGGAATCGTGCCAGCGGGCAGTGACGCAACGGTCATGCCTACTGTGTAGACGGGCTGCGCTGGCGCCGCCTGGCCGGCAGTCACGCCGGCGTTGTAGCCCGCCGCGCTTGCCGCAGCCGTGTTGGTGGCACCAGCGTTATAGCCTGCCGAGTAAGCGGCGGACGTATTGGTCGTGCCGGCATTGTAGCCTGCCGAATAGGCATTCGAGTTCGCAGCGCTGGCGCTGGATGACTCCATGGCAGCGCCGGCGGCCATGCCAACCATCGCACCGGCTGCCGCCGCACCCGCCGGAGACACGCAATCGTAGCAACCGTCCCCGTAGTAAGCCACCGTGGTAGGCGGAGGGTATGCGTAAGTGGGCGGGTGGTAGGCAGTTCCGTAGGGCGTGCTCGCATAGGTGCCGCCACCGGCATAGTGCGTCGCGCTGTCGCCATAGGAGTTGGTAACGGTGGTAGAGCCCGATCCTTCATTGTGCGTAGCGGTATCGCCGTAATTGTTGGTGGCGGTCGTGCCCTGATCCCGGGTATGCGTCGCGCTACCGTAGGAATTGGACATCGTGGTCTGGTCACTGCCCTCCTGATGCGTCGCGGTACCGCCATAGGCGCCGGTCGCCGTCGTACCCTGCCCCTGGGTGTGCGTCGTGGTGTCGCCGTAGTTGTTGGTGTGGGTAGTGGAGCCTTCGCTGTGCGTCGTGCTGCCGTATTCGCCGCTATGGGATTCGGTCTGGCCGCTGTGCGACTCACCACCAAAACTGCCGGAATGCGATGCCCCATCGTCGTGCGATGCGCCGCCAAAACCTCCACCATGAAACCCGCCACCACCGCCGCGGAATCCGCCGCCGCCCGCATGCCCCCACGCCCATGCTGAAACAGGTAACAGCGCCATGCACAGCAACCAAAAAAAGCGAATGAGATTATTTCTGACCATGATGCCCCCTTATGGCATTTCAGGCTTGGTTGTGGTGGTCGGGGCCGGCAGGCTGTCCGGGTGGACAAACGGCATGGGCTGCGCCTTGGCGGCCTTTTTCGAGGCGAAGGCACCCGCTGGAACAGCAGGGTTAATCTTCCAGTTGGATAATTCCATGTCATGGCGCAATTGCGCAGGATCGTCGAGGTAAACCGCGCGCAGCCTGCGCGGCAGCTTGTCCTCGGCGCCTATCCAGATCTGTTCGAAGACCCCGTTGGTGACCACGCCGACCATATCGGTCGTCGTTCCCCCGACAATACGGGATTGCCCCATGTAAAAAGCGCGTTGCATGCCATCGGCCATATCTGCATAGGGATCAGCTACGATGACATCTGCGAACGGGAAATAGGTGCCATGACTGTCGAAAGCCGCCTTCAGGGCTTCGTCAATATCGGGAGGGGCCTCCGCGGTGGCGGCCAGGTTCTCGGCCGGCGCGAATGCCACCATGGTCTTGCCGTCATAGTAGAACTCGGAAGCCGGGCCATCGCCGAGAGTAATCACCCGCAGCTTGTCTTGTCGCTGCAGCAGCACGTCCGACTTCGTCGTATACACGAGGGGCGGTCCCAACCGGCTCGAACTCTCGTAACTGATGACCGCAGTGAACGAAAGCGATCGAGCTGCTGCCAGGCGGCCGCTCATGGCCTTCAGCAGATCAATGGCGCGCGCCTCCAGTGCCGGCCTGACGGATTGAGACGCCACCTGACTTCCCGGAGCATCTGGTTGACCTGCAAGCGCGCCGACACCCACGCACATCATCCCCAGCGCCACCAACAACGCCCATATGGTACGACTCATGGAATCAGCCCGCATTCGAACAGCTTGTTGACGACCGGCGCCGCGATCTTGTCAAGAAAAACCGTGCGCACCTGAGGGTCGTCGTGCAGTATATGGATCACATTCTGTTCTTCATCCGTTTTGGGCTGGCCTTTCTGTTCCCACAACTGCTCGCAGGTCGCATTCTGGTACTTGGCAATCACCTTGTCGGCCGCGATATTCACCATCGGGTAATCCGCCTGGGCGGTTCCGGCAACAAGCAGCGCATGCAACAATGCGTACAAGTATTGTGGTTTCATGGTTTTCTCCTGTTGTTGAGTTAAATACAGTTACAT
>DAOMFG010000191.1:0-3299 GCA_035429685.1 Methylophilaceae bacterium
AAGCGCTTTATCGCGCCGCTGGTGGTGGCCAGTACGCTGCTGTTCCTGCTGGGGATGGCATTTGCCTATTTCCTGGTGTTTCCGGTGGTATTCGGCTTCATCGTCTCCACCGCGCCGGAAGGGGTGCAGGTGATGACTGATATCGGCAACTACCTGGATTTCGTCATCACGCTGTTCATCGCTTTCGGCATTGCGTTCGAGGTGCCGATCGTGGTGGTGGCGTTGGTGAAATTTGGCTTGGTCAGTGTTGCGCAGCTTAAGGAAGCCCGTTCTTACGTCATCGTCGGCGCCTTTATCCTCGGTGCCATATTCACCCCGCCGGACGTGGTATCGCAGGTCATGCTGGCAGTGCCGTTATGGTTGCTGTTCGAGGCGGGCGTGGTCGTTGCTGGACTGATCAAGCGCGATGAAGCGAGCCAGCCATAGTCTAATGCTGCTCGCGCGGCGGTGTCAGAGGTTTGGGCCGCTTGGCGACGACGACCGGCAGATTGAGCTCAGTCTGGTTGCGCGCAATTTTCAGAGTGGCAGGATGTTCCGGTTTGAGTGCCGCGACCAGGTTGAGCATGGACGAGCCGTCCATCACCTTGTTCCCGTTGATCTCCAGCAACACGTCGCCCGGCTTGATGCCGGCCTTGTCGGCCGGGCCGCCGCGCATCACGCCGGCGATCAGGGCGCCGCGCGCCTCCTTGAGTTTGAACGATTCCGCCAGTTCCGGGGAGATGTCTTGCGCCTCGATACCGATCCAGCCGCGCGTGACGCTGCCTTGGCGGATGATCTGTTCCATTACCTGCCTGGCCAGGCTGACCGGGATGGCGAAGCCTATGCCCATTGATCCGCCGCTGCGTGAATAGATGACGCTGTTCACGCCAATCAGGTTGCCGCTGGCATCGACCAGTGCGCCACCCGAATTGCCGGGGTTGATGGGGGCGTCGGTCTGGATAAAATTTTCGAAGGTGTTGATGCCCAGATGATTGCGCCCCAGTGCGCTGACGATGCCCTGGGTGACGGTCTGTCCGACGCCGAACGGATTGCCGATTGCCAGTACCACGTCACCGACGTCAAGTTTGTCTGACTGGCCGAAAGTGACGGCCGGCAAGTTCTTCAGGTCTACCTTGACTACCGCCAGATCAGTTTCAGGGTCGCTGCCTACCACGCGGGCAGGAGCGGTGCGCCCGTCCGCAAGTGCCACCTCGATTTCGTCGGCGGACTCGATCACGTGATGATTGGTGAGGATCAGTCCATCCGGGCTGACGATGACGCCGGAGCCAAGGCTGTTCTCGCGTTGAGGCTGGTCGTCAAACTGATCACCAAAGAAATGTCGGAACTGCGGGTCGTCCATGATCTGAGGATTGCCAGCAGTGGCTTCCTTGCTGGTAAAAATGTTGACCACAGAAGGCATCGCTTTTCTGGCAGCGCTGCTATATGAAGAAACAGTCTCTGTTGTTGGCGTTGTTCCCTGCACTTGATGAGCGATGACTCTTTCGCCAAGGCCGAGCAGACCCGGCTTGAAGGTCTGCACCACGAACAGAATGGCGAGACTGATGGTGACGGTTTGTGCAAAAACGAGCCAGAGTTTCTTCATGATAGAGTAAGCCATTTCTCTGGCGAGATTTCAGAGCAGGCTAATGCGTCAGGATGCGATATGCCGGAACTGAAAATGAGCCAGAGTTTGCACATGTTGAGTGGGCTGAAATCGAGGTATATGCCATGAAATTGGGGGAACTGCTTGATTATACCGGACAATTGCTGCAGGTTGACCGATTCCGCGACTATTGTCCCAACGGCTTGCAGGTAGAGGGCCGGAGTGACGTCGGCAGCATCGTCACAGGGGTTTCTGCCAGTCTGGCGCTGCTGCAAGCCGCTGCGGAATTGGGTGCCGACCTGGTGCTGGTGCATCACGGCTGGTTCTGGAAAAGCGAGGACGCGCGCGTGACAGGGATCAAGCGCGATCGGTTGAAGTTTCTGTTGCAGCGTGACATCAGCTTGGTTGGCTACCACCTGCCGTTGGATGCGCATCCAGAACTGGGCAATAATGCCCGTCTGGCCGCTGTGCTTGGTTTCGAAACCGAGGGCTGGTTCGGTGAGCAGCCGATTGCCGCGCATGGCAGGCTGAGCCAGCCTGCAAGTCTGGCAGCATTGGGGCAGTCAGTTGCGCAAAAATTTGACCGCACGCCACTGCTGGTCGGGGATGGAAGTGCGACGATCCGCCGCATCGCCTGGTGCAGCGGCGCAGCGCAGGATTATCTGGCACAGGCGATTGCGCTGGGGGTGGATGCTTTCCTCACTGGTGAGGTGTCGGAGCATACCGTACACCTGGCACGAGAATCGGGCGTGGCCTTCATTGCCGCCGGCCACCATGCGACCGAGCGCTATGGCGTGCAGGCACTGGGAGAGCATCTTGCGGAGCGTTTCGGTATTGGTCATCAATATATCGAAATTCCCAATCCGGTCTAGTGCTTGCAGCTTTTAGTTTCCCTTGGAAATCGTTACAATTACGCCCTTTTAGATCACATTCACCAAGGGATCGTGATGGCAAATCAGGAAGTGGATCAGAGCAAGCGGCGGTTTTTGGTTGCCGCGACGGCGGCGATGGGAGGGGTGGCGACGGTTGCCGTGGCTGTTCCTTTCGTCAAAAGCATGCTGCCGAGTGAGCGCGCCAAGGCAGCCGGCGCCCCGGTGGAGGTGGATGTGGCGAAAATCGAATCCGGCGCCATGATTACTGTGGAGTGGCAGGGCAAGCCGGTGTGGATCGTGAATCGCAGCAAGGAAATGCTGGAACTTCTGACCAACCATAATGACAAGCTCACCGATGCGGATTGTTCGGTGCCGCAGCAGCCGGAGTATTGCAAAGCGCCAACGCGCTCGATCAAGCCGGAATACATGGTGGTGATTGGCATCTGCACGCATTTGGGCTGTTCGCCATCACCCAAGCTCAAGCCGGGCGAGGAGGGCATGGGCGCCGACTGGCCGGGTGGCTTTTTCTGTCCCTGCCATGGTTCGAAGTTCGACCTTGCTGGCCGCGTATTTCAGGGATCGCCGGCACCGACCAACCTGATCGTGCCGCAATACAAATATCTGAGCGATACCCGCGTATTGATCGGCGAAGACGGAAAGGGGGCATGAGCATGGAAAAATACCTAACCGGCGTGCTGAACTGGGTAGATGCGCGCTTCCCGTTGACTGCCAACTGGAAAGCCCACCTTTCTGAATACTATGCGCCAAAGAACTTTAACTTCTGGTACTACTTCGGCTCGCTGGCGATGCTGGTGCTGGTGATCCAGATCGTCACCGGCATCTTC
>DAOMFG010000192.1:0-3222 GCA_035429685.1 Methylophilaceae bacterium
CACCCGGAAATAAAAAAACCCCGGGGTTAAACCCGGGGTTTCTGGGCGTTGCAGGTTGTTTAGCTAAACAGGCTCTTGAGCCAGCCGAACAGACCGCCACCGCCGCTCTTGCCGTCCACAATGGCACGGAACTCAGCAGCAGCAACTGCGGGGTCAGGTGCGCCGTAGATGGCTGCGCCAACGACGATAATGCTGGCGCCAGCATCAATCACCTGTTGGGCAGTAGATTGCTTGACGCCACCTGCGACGGAAACCTTGACGTTCAGTCCAAGGCCGGTCACCAAGCCCAGGTCGGCGAACGGGGTTTGGCCCGCAGCTTGCTGGTCGAGGCCGGTGTGCACGCCGATGATGTGGGCACCCAGTTTGGCGCACTCGGCAGTACGCTTGGCCTTGTCGTTCACGCTGATCAGGTCGACTTGCGCTTCCTTGCCGTACTTGTTGGCGGCATCGATCACACCCTTGATGGTGCCGATATCGGCAACGCCCAGCACGGTACAAATGTCTGCACCTTCCTTGTAGAAAGGCTCTGCCTCATAGTGGCCGGCGTCCATGGTCTTCAGGTCGACTAGGATCTTGTTGTTGGGGAACTTGGCGCGCAGGGTCTTCAGCAGTTCAATGCCGTTATGCTTGATGCAGGGGGTGCCGATTTCAAGAATATCCACGTACGGGGCGACCTTGCCGGCCAGCGCCACGGTAGCGTCGAAATCCAGAGAATCCAGCGCCATTTGAATCATCGGTTTTGCCACAATACTTCCTCCCATCGGTTAAATTGCTCGGGCTTGACCGTGCGTTTATCGGACACACAACAAGGTCAATCTACCATTGAAACTTACAACAAGCCGCTATCATAAATGACTGTTCGAAAAATGGGAACCGTTTAAATTTCTTTTAACGCCCCCACCAAAGCTTGGCATTGTTCGTCCGTCCCGATGGTAATGCGCAGGAACTGGGCGATACGCGCAGGCTTGCTGAAATGGCGGACGATGATGCCATGTTCACGCAATTTTGCCGTCAGTTCGGCTCCATCTCTTTTTGGATGGCGGGCAAAAATGAAGTTGGCACCCGACGGCAACACCTCGAAGCCGAGCATTTCCAGATCGACCACAAGCTTGTTACGGGTGGCAATTACCTTGTGCCGCGTTTCCTCGAAGCAGGCCCTGTCCTGCATCGCCGCAACAGCACCAGCCTGGGCGAAGCGATCCAGCGGGTAGGAATTGAAGCTGTCCTTGACGCGAGTAAGCGCCTCTATCAGGCCGCAGTGGCCAAGCGCATAGCCGACGCGTAGACCAGCCAGGGACCGCGCCTTTGACAGAGTGTGAATCACCAGCAGTTGCGGGTACCGAGCGACCAGGCCGGCGGCGGATTCACCACCAAAATCGATATAAGCCTCGTCCAGCACCACCGCCGACTGCGTATTTGTTTGCAGCAAGCGCTCGATTTCACCCAGGGCCAGAAGACGTCCAGTCGGTGCGTTGGGGTTGGGGAAAATGATGCCGCCATTCGGACGCAGGTAGTCGTCAATGTTGATTTCAAACGACTCAGTCAGCGCAATCGTTTCAAAGGCAACACCATACAGTCCGCAATACACCGGGTAGAAACTATAGGTGATGTCGGGAAACAGCAGCGGCAGCTCATGTTTCAGCAGCGCCTGGAAAGCATGTGCCAACACCTCGTCCGAACCGTTGCCGACGAATACGTTATGTGGCGCCAGACCGTAATATTCGGCGATGGCCTCACGCAACCTGTCGGAATTGGGATCAGGGTAAAGGCGCAGACTGTCGCCCACCTCACCCCGCAACGCAGCCAGCACCTTGGGGCTGGGGCCATAGGGGTTCTCGTTGGTGTTGAGCTTGACCAGGTTGGCGATCTTGGGCTGCTCACCCGGCACGTAGGGGGTGAGCCGATTGACGACCTCGCTCCAATAGTTGCTCAAGATCAGCCTTTCAGCCGGTACTCGGCAGAACGTGCGTGCGCCTGCAGGCCCTCGCCATGCGCCAGCGTGGAAGCGATTCTGCCCAGCGTCTGCGCACCAGCTTCCGACACCATGATAAGGCTGGATCGCTTCTGGAAGTCGTACACCCCCAGCGGCGAGGAAAAGCGCGCCGTACGCGAAGTCGGCAGCACGTGGTTGGGGCCGGCACAATAGTCGCCCAGCGCCTCGCAGGTCTGGCGGCCCATGAAAATGGCACCGGCATGCCTGATTTTTTTGGTCAGCGTAACCGGGTCGTTCACGGAAAGCTCCAGGTGCTCCGGCGAAATATAGTTGGCGATCTTGGCAGCCTCGTCCAGGTCGCGCACCTGGATCAGCGCGCCACGGCCTTCCAGGGAGGCGGTGATAATATCCTTGCGCGGCATTTCCAGCAGCAGACGGTTGATCGATGCCTGCACGCGATCGAGGAATTCGCCGTGGGGAGACAGCAGGATGGCTTGCGCCAGTTCATCGTGCTCGGCCTGCGAGAACAGGTCCATCGCCGTCCAGTCGGGGTCGCTGTTGCCGTCCGAAATTACCAGGATTTCCGACGGGCCGGCCACCATGTCGATGCCCACCACGCCGAACACGCGGCGCTTGGCCGCGGCCACATAGGCGTTGCCAGGCCCGACGATCTTGTCTACCTGCGGTACCGTTTGCGTACCGTACGCCAAGGCTCCGACGGCTTGCGCGCCGCCAATGCAGAACACGCGGTCGACCCCACACACCGCGGCAGCGGCCAGCACCAACTGGTTCTTTTCTCCGCCCGGCGTAGGCACCACCATGATCAGCTCCTGCACCCCCGCCACCTTGGCCGGAATCGCGTTCATCAGTACCGACGACGGATAAGCGGCCTTACCGCCCGGCACGTAGAGGCCGACGCGGTCCAGTGCCGTCACCTGCTGGCCGAGCATGGTGCCATCGGCTTCGGTGTAGCTCCAGGACGGCATCAACTGCTTCTCGTGGTAGGCGCGCACGCGGTCGGCGGCCAGTTTAAGCGCATCGCACTGGTCGGCCGGCAGGCTGTCCAGCGCTTGCCCCAATTCTACCTGCGGCAGTTCCAGGTCTGACATCCGGTCTGCGCCGAGGCGGTCGAAGCGCTGCGTGTAGTCCAGCACCGCAGCATCGCCTCGTTTTTTCACGTCGGCCAGTATCCCGGCCACCACGGCATCTCTCTTGTCGTCTTGCGCGCCCTCGAAAGCAAATAACTAACTCAGCGAAGCCTCGAAGGCGCGATACTTGGTGTTGTAGCG
>DAOMFG010000193.1:0-3162 GCA_035429685.1 Methylophilaceae bacterium
GCTGCCGTTGGGCAGGGTCAGCATCAGGCTGGCAAAATCCGCCGGCGAGGTACGCAATCCGTCCGCGCCGCGCAGCAATACCGGCGTGCGGCGCTGGCCTTCCTGCACGATGCCGAGCTGCTTGCCTTCCAGCTGCGCGCGCAACATAGCCTCGATCTGCGCTATATCGAACCCAAGCCGGCCGGCCGCCAAGCGGTCAATGTTGATGCGCAGGTACTGCACCCCGCTGTTCTGCGGCGTATAGACATCCTCGGCACCGGGGATGGACTTGAGGATTTTGACCGTTTGCTGTGCCAAAGCATCCAGTTGGCCAAGGTCGCTGCCGAAAATCTTTACCGCCAGGTCACCACGCACGCCCAGGATCATCTCGTTGACGCGCATTTCGATCGGCTGGGTGAAGGCGTAGGCCATGCCGGGCATGTCGTCCATCACCTTGCGCAAGTGGTCGATCAGCACCATCTTGTCAGGCGAGCGCCATTGCTCACGTGGCTTGAGTACCAGGAAATTATCGGTCTGGTTCAGCCCCATCGGGTCGAGGCCGAGCTCATCGGAGCCGACGCGCGATACCACGCCCTGCACCTCCGGTACCTTGTCCAGAACCGCGCGCTGCACTGCCAGATCCAGCTCGATGGTCTTGTCCAGATTGATGGAAGGCAATTTTTCCACCTGCATGATGATGTCGCCCTCGTCCATTACCGGCATGAAAGTCTTGCCAATCTGCAAATAGGCGAAAGCGGTTGCCGCCAGTGCCAGCGTGGCGCCGATAACGATGGTCCTGGCATGCGCCAGTGCCCACTGCAGTACCGGTTCGTAGATCCTGAGCGACAGGCGCACCAGCCAGGGCTCATCATGACTGACCTTGCCGAGCAGGAAGGAAGCCAGCACCGGGATCACCGTCAATGACAGGATCAATGAAGCGGAAAGCGCGAACACGATGGTCAGCGCCACCGGGCCGAACAGCTTGCCCTCCAGCCCCTGCAGGGTCAGCAGCGGCAGGAATACGGTGATGATGATGAGGATGCCCGAGGTCACCGGCACGCTGACTTCCTTCACCGCGCGGTAGATCAGATGCAGGCGCGGCAGCTTGGAATGCTCGCCGTGCGCAAGATGTGAGACGATGTTTTCCACGACCACCACGGCAGCGTCCACTAGCATGCCGATGGCGATGGATAGTCCACCCAGGCTCATCAGGTTGGCTGACATGCCGAAGCGCCCCATCAGGATGAAGGTGGCCAGCGCCGCCAGCGGCAGTGCCAACGCCACGGTGAGCGCGGCGCGCAGGTCGCCGAGGAACAGCACCAGCAGGATCACCACCAGCACGATGGCTTCCAGCAAGGCGTGGGTGACCGTGCCGACGGCACGCTCCACCAGGTTGCCGCGATCGTAGAACACCTGCACGGCCACGTCCTTGGGCAGACTAGGCGCGATTTCCCTGATCTTGGCGCGCACACCTTCCACCACCTGCTGCGCGTTGGCACCGCGCAGACCAAGCACCAGCCCTTCCACCGCCTCGCCTTGGCCGTTCTTGGTCACGGCGCCGTAGCGGGTCATCGCGCCGATGCGCACCTGCGCCACGTCGCCGACCCGTACCGGCATACCCTGCTCGCTCTTGACGACAGTGTTACGCACGTCATCCAGCGTGTTGAAGCGGCCTTCCGCACGCACCAGCAGCGATTCCTCGCCATCGCCCAGGCGGCCGGCGCCATCGTTCCGGTTGTTGAGTTCCAGCGCCTGTTGCAGCAGGTCGAGCGAAACGCCGCGCGCGTACATGCGGTTATTGTCCGGCACCACTTCGAAGTTGCGGACCACCCCGCCCAGCGCATTGACGTCGGCCACGCCCGGCACCGTCCTCAGTTGCGGACGGATCACCCAGTCCAGCAGGCTGCGCCGCTGTTCCAGCGTCAGCTCGCCACCCTCGATGGTGAACATGAACATCTCGCCCAGCGGCGTGGTCATCGGCGCGATGCCACCGGTGGCGTCCGGCGGCAGGCTGCCCCAGATGCCGCTGAGGCGCTCCGCCACCTGCTGGCGCGCCCAGTAAATGTCGGTGCCGTCCTCGAAATCCACCGTGATGTCGGTCAGGGCATACTTGGCTACCGAGCGCAGCATGGTCTGGTGCGGCATCCCCAGCATTTCCACTTCTACCGGGGCGGTAATCCGCGCCTCAACCTCTTCCGGCGTCATGCCCGGCGCCTTGATGATGATTTTGACCTGGGTAGAAGACACGTCGGGGAACGCGTCGATCGGCAGGTTCTTGAAGGCATAGCCGCCAGACCCCACCAGCAGCACCGTGAGCACGAGCACCAGCAGGCGCTGGGTGAGCGCGAATTGGATCAGCCTGGCGAGCACTTTTATTCTCCGCCGGCCGTGGCCCAGGCAGCCTTGATGGCTACCGTACCGCTGGCTGCGACTTTTTCCGTGCCCTTCAAACCGCCGGATACGATGGTACGGTCAGCCTGTTCGGAAACCACGGCGACCTTTTGTGGAAAGAATCCCTTGGCAGTTTGCACGAACACGTAGCTGTCGGCACCGTTGCGTACCACGGCATTGCGCGGCACGCTGAAATGTTTTCCAGCGGTGCCCTCGGCTTCCACTTCGGCCTCGACGAACTGGCCGGGCGACAGGCGTTCGGCATTACGCGTGATCTCGGCGCGGATATGCAGGGTCTGGTCATCCTTGTTGACGCTACGGATGACGGCGATGACTTTGCCCTCGGCCTGGTATTTGGGAATGCGTACTTTCATGCCGCTGGTGACGCTGTCCAGCGCCTCCAGCGGGGCATGCATTTCCAGCCACAGCGGTTTCAGGCGACCGATGCGGAACAGCGGCATGGTGTTGTCGACGCGCTGGCCGGCAGTGACCATCTGCTCCAGCACCTGCCCCTCGATTGGCGCGCTGATGGTCAGGCCGCTGCTCAGCTCGCCCTGGCTTTCCAGTCGCGCAATCGCGCCCTCCCCCATGCCGGCAAGCTTGAGCGCCTGACGGCGCGAGGCCAGCAGTGAAGACAGTTCTTCGTAACTGCTTCGAGCGGCGAGATAACGCCGCTCGGCGATGATGCCGTCCTTGAACAGTTCCGCGTCGCGATCCAGCGTGTTTTTTGCCAGGCGCTGCTGTGTCAGGGCTTGCAGATAATCGCGCTGCAAGGCCACCAGTTCCGGACTG
>DAOMFG010000194.1:0-3146 GCA_035429685.1 Methylophilaceae bacterium
GCCGGCTTCACCGGTGTAACGGCGGGGCGCTACCTGCGCGTGCTGAACTGGTACGACAACGAATGGGGTTACTCCTGCCGCGTGTGCGACTTGCTGGCCCGCTTAAGAGACTTGACCTGATTCAGCCGAGTACACAGAATGGGCGTGCATTGCCCGCGCGCAGCGCGCCGCACTGCTTGCACACCCAGGCGACTGCACTGCTTTAACTCACTTCAAGGTCCCGATATGCGCACAGTCAACAAACTCATCCTCTTGGTAACTCTCCTTTGCGCAGGCATTCCCGGAGCCTGGGCGAACGCGTACAGCGATGCGATCAAGGCCTTCAGCAACGCCGGTGAGAGCAGCCGTTATTTCAAAACCGCGTACGGTTATGCGCTGTTTCCGAACATCGGCAAGGGCGCGTTCGTGGTCGGTGGCGCCTACGGTGAAGGCAAGGTATTTGTCGGCGGCAAGCATGTCGGCAATTCGACGATGACCCAGCTGTCGCTTGGCGCTCAATGGGGCGGGCAAGCCTTCAGCCAAATTATCTTCTTTGAACACGAGCAGGCGTTCAAGGATTTCACCTCGGGCAATTTCGAGTTCAGCGCGCAGGCATCGGCCGTCGCGATCACCGCGGGCGCTTCTGCGGAGGCAAATACCGGCGGCGGCACCTCGGCCGGTATCAGCGGTGGGCGCAATGACGCCGCCACGGTATCGGGCGGCTACCGCAAGGGCATGGCGATTTTCACCATCGCCACCGGCGGCCTGATGTTCGAAGCGTCGCTGGGCGGGCAGAAATTCACCTATACGCCGCTGTAAGGCAAGGCGCTCGTTTCTCTGCAACGCCACAGTAGTTTTTCGTCAAGTAATTCGTTCGTAGTCTATCCACGGACAGGTCGGTAACGCCACCCACTGCTCGGAAGGCTGAGATACTCGCTGTGGGCGGCGTTACCGACCTGTCCTGGCATCGTGCGAATGTTCGATTTGGCAACGGAGGAGGTAGCTGCGGTGCGTGAAGGCCTCGCGGCGAGTATCTTGGCCTTCCGAGATTCTATGTTCTCATGCAAGCCCTGTTCATGCCTTAAGCATAAAATCCTCGCCCTTCTTCATCAGCGCAAATGCAATCCTGGCCAGTTTTCGTGCCATCGCCGTATTCGCTGCGGTTGAACTCAGGCCCCTGCATCGCATCTGCTCATAGAGCGGTTGGAATTTGGGATGCTTGGCGAAGCTCCATGCCGCCATATAGAGCAATCGCCGCATCTCTGGTTCGCCCCGTTTCGTCAGTTTTCGCTTCCCGCGCAGACGACCTGAGTCTCTTACGCGAACATCCAGGCCCATGTAGGCAATGAACTGGTCTACCCGTTGGAAGGTCCCCCGGTGGAAACAGGTGACCAATGCCAGCGCGTTGATCGGTCCAATGCCGGGAACCGAGCGACAATGCTGAATGTCGCTCTCCCAGTGCTGGGTTTTCGCCAGTGCCAACATCCACTGCTCGACTTTTTTGATCGCCCGGTTCAATTCACTGACGATACCCTGACTGACGGATTGGAAATCAGCGTCACCCCGCATGGACAACGTCAGTTGCGTTCTCGTCTTGATCAGCATGGCCCGCTGCTTGAGCAACTGCCAAAGGCGTTTTTGTTGATCATTCAAGGGGTTTACCGAGGTAAGCTGGCCGTGTTCATGGCACAGGTAACGCCTCAACAGCTGGGCATCATGGGTATCGGTCTTCGCTCTGGGACCCACGGCCTGCCGATAGTGATGAAGCTGATGGCCATTGAGGATGTACACGTCAAAGCCCGCACCCACCGCCAGGTCGAGAAACGCCTCGTGATACCGTCCTGTGGACTCAACAGCTAGCTTCGAACCCTCAGGCAGGCTGGCAAGCCACTGGCTGATCCCCTCCCGGGTATTGGGGATCCTTGTGGTGATCTCGTCAGACGTCGCGATGTCCAACGTGTCCTTGGAAACATCGATACCGCACAGGATGGATTGAGCAAAATTTGCCATAATGACCTCCGCAGTTGCGAAACTGTGAAGCCGGGACTTCATCCTACGCAGGCTTGTGAATCGGCTTTTGGAGGCGAGATTCTCTATCGGCGTTTAGGGATGAGGGGGTGGGGACGAAATCTCGGAAAGTCTGTACCAAACTGGTCAGAAGCAAGCTTAACGTCCCTCCCACCCCGGCGCCTTGATCATCCTGATACAAGACGCCCGTAACATACAAGCAAGCGAGGCCTTCACGCACCGTAGCTGCCGGTAGCGAAAAACCGAATCACGCGAGTTCAGGACTTCGCTGCGGCCTCGCGCGCGCGTTCGAGTGTGTGCGGCGGCACCTGACCTAGCAGGATCACGTGCCATTGGCGCGGTCCATGCGCGCCGTACACCAACACCCCTTCTATATCTGCCGTGCTCGACGGTCCGGCGATAAAATTGATGCCGCGCGGCCTGCCGCTGGCGGCTTGCTCGCGGTTGATCCTTTCCCACGCAGCTTCCAGCGTTGGTACCAGGTCTGCAGTATCCACCAGCACGATGTGGTGTTCCGGCAACAGATTGTTGGCGGCGGGGTTGGCGCGTCCCGTCCACGTGACGATAGCGCCGGTTTCCACCACACCCAGCCGGGCGTAGCTCAGCGCCACCGGCTCGCCATCTTCCAGGCCACCGAAGCGCGGCAATACGCCGGCGTCGCGCCACGGCATGGCCGCCAGTCGCGGATCATTGCCGGCGACCAGGCGGTAGCTGCGAAAATTCGCGTACAGGTACTGGCCGATCGCCTTGACCGCCGCGCTGCGATTGTCGGCGCAATCCACGCTGCCCCGATTCTTCATAACATTGATCAGGAATGCCTGGCACGGTTCAGCATCGGGTGGAGCGGGGCAGGGTGCGGTGCCCAGCGCCTGGCGATCAGCTTGAATGTGCTCCGCGCTCGCCGTGCGCCCCGGATCGCGCAAGCGGGCGAAAATGTCTGAACGGGCGCTAGTGCTCATCGTCTTGTTTCAGCTTTGCTTTATAAAGTTGCATGAAGGTCTGTTGCTGCGGCGCCGGAAAATCGCGCTGGCTGGTCCACCCCGTTGCCAATGGCAGTCGGCTAAAACTGCCGCGCCGGCGGCCGAGGAAGTGCAAAACGCGAATCAGCGCGGCGGTCAGCGCCTGGTACAGCGGGGGAT
>DAOMFG010000195.1:0-3129 GCA_035429685.1 Methylophilaceae bacterium
ACTACGGGCACTCGGCCGCGATCTTCACGCTCCCGCTGGCTCTCGGCCCGCTCGGCGTGGAGGCCGTCACCATCAACAGCTCGTACGTCGAGGAGCCCGGGGCCGAGCTCCAGGCGCATTCGGTCTCGCGCTTGATCACTACCACTGGCACCGGTGCGTCCGGGGAAATACGCTCCACCTCGCCCCACAGGTAGCGATCCAGCATCAGGTCGCCGATCACCAGCGCCCAGTTTTTGTCGTCGGGAAAGCCGTGTTTGACGGCTTCAATCAATCGCTGTTGCATCAGGTTCGTCCTGTTCCTACTCTGCTTCCGCCAGTTCGCACAGGATGTGGCCGATCAGGATGTGCGCTTCCTGGATACGCGGGGTATCGCTGGAAGGCATCGCCAGGGTGACGTCACAGAGGTCGGCCAGCCTGCCGCCGCCAGCACCGGTCAGCCCCACCGTATAAGCCCCGGCCTGTTTGGCGGCCTCGATGCCGGCTACCACGTTGGCGCTGTTGCCGGAGGTGGACAGGCCAATCACGACATCGTCCCGTGCGCACAGCGCTTCAATCTGGCGCGAGAAAATGTGTTGGAAACCGTAGTCGTTGCCCACCGAAGTCAGAATCGAGGTGTCGGTGGTCAGTGCGATGGCCGGCAGGCCGCGCCGCTCGCGCTTGTAGCGGCCGACGATTTCGGCGGCGATATGCTGGCAGTCGGCGGCGCTGCCGCCGTTGCCCATCAGCAGGATCTTGTTGCCATTGTTCAGACAGTTGCGCAGGCGCTCGCCCAAGGCGTAGATGGCGGGGAGCAGTGGTTCCAGTTGGGCGATGACGGTCTGGTGGGCAATCAGGGCGCTGGTGATGATATCGGAGCGGTTCATGACGGCTTCCTTAACAATAGGGGTCAGGTTGCATCAGGTAGTTCTGCACGTAGTCGCGCACGCCTTCTTCCAGCGTGTGGAACGGCCGGTCGTAGCCGGCGGCGCGCAGTTTGTCCATGTCAGCCTGGGTGTAGTACTGGTACTTGCCCTTGAGGTCGTCCGGCATGGCGATCCAGGTGATGTGCGGTTCGCGGCCGCTACTCACCATCACGGCGGTGGCGAGGTCCTTGAACGCGCGCGCCTGACCGGTGCCGAGGTTGTAGATGCCGCTGTGGGCTGTGCCATGCAGGAACCAGCACACCACGGCAGCGGCGTCCTTGACGTAGACGAAATCGCGGCGCTGCATGCCGTCTTCCACCTCGGGGCGGTCGCTCTTGAACAGCTTGACCGTGCCGGTATCCCGGAACTGGTTGAAGCTGTGGAAGGCGACGCTGGCCATGCGTTCCTTGTGGTACTCGTTGGGGCCGTAGACGTTGAAAAACTTGAAGCCCGCCCACAGCGGCGGCGCGTTGCCGGCCTCGGCCTGGCGCAATGCCCACTGGTCGAAGAACTGCTTGGAATAGCCGTAGGCGTTGAGCGGGCGCAGGTTGTCGATGCCGGCGTCAAGGTAGCCCTGCTCGCCCCCGCCGTAAGTAGCGGCCGAACTGGCGTAGAGGAACGGCACGCCGTTCCGCGAGCACCAGTCCCACAAGGACTGGCTATAGCGGATGTTGTCCTCCAGCAGGCGGTTCCAGTCGCGCTCGGTGGTGGCGCTGATGGCGCCCATGTGGATGATGGCGTCCACCTTGACCCCGGACTCCAGCCAAGCCGCCAGTTCGTCCTTGTCCAGGTATTCGGCATAGCGGCGATGGCACAGGTTCTGCCACTGCTCGGCATGCTTCTGCCGGTCGGCGATGACGAGGTCGTCGCGGCCCTGCTGATTGAGTTGCCAGGCGATCATGCTGCCGATCATGCCGGCGCCACCGGTAATGACGATCATGTTGGGAATATGCCGATATAAAAACGCTAGTATAACAAAGCGCTAGTGTTTGGCGCCCATCGCCAGCGCGCGCAGCCGGGATTGCTGCAGTTCGCCGGCATCCGGCTCTTGTTCCAGCCAGCCCTGCAGGTGTTGCTCGGCGATGTCTGCCAGTGTGTGGATCCAGTCCTCGCGCTCGTTGAGCGCCGGGATGTAGTGGTATTCCCCGCCGCCGGCATTGAGAAACGTGGCCTTGCCTTCCATGGCGATTTCTTCCAAGGTTTCCAGGCAGTCGCTGGAAAAACCCGGGCAGACCACGTCCACCCGCCCGGTTTTCTGTTTTCCCAGTTGCACCAGCGTCGGTGCCAGATAGGGCTTCAACCATTCGGCGCGGCCGAATCGCGACTGGAAGCAGATTTGATACTGGCCGGATTCGAGTCCCAAGGCTTCCGCCAGCAGGAGGCCGGTTCTATGGCATTCGCAGTGATAGGGGTCGCCCCGCTCCAGCGACTTGCGCGGAATGCCGTGAAAGCTGATCAGCAGCTTGTCGGGACGGCCATGTACCGTCCAGTGCTGGCGCACGCTGGCGGCCAGTGCCGCGATGTAGGCGGGGTGGTCGTGGTAATGGCGCACGGTGCGGATTTCCGGCACGTTGCGTGTATGCTGCAATGCCGCCCACACCGCGTCCAGCGCCGAGGCGGTGCTGCTGGCAGCGTATTGCGGGTATAGCGGGATGACCAGGATGCGGTCACAGTTTCCTGCCTTGAGCCGCTCCAGCGCCGAGGTAGTGGAAGGGTTGCCGTAGCGCATGCCGAATTCGACTTCGACGGAAACTCCACGCACGCCGAGAAAGCCTTGCAGCAGGGTGGCTTGCTTGCGCGCGTGCACCAGCAGGGGCGATCCATCCTTGGTCCAGATTTGCGCATATTTTTCTGCCGACTTGCGCGGGCGGGTATTGAGGATGATGCCATTCAGGATCAGCCACCAGACCGCGCGCGGGATTTCGACGACGCGCCGGTCGCTGAGAAACTGCTTGAGATAGCGGCGCAAGGCCGGTGCCGTCGGAGCATCCGGGGTGCCCAGGTTGAGCAGCAGGATGCCGATGCGCGGCGACGTGCCGTGGATATAGGGCGGCTCGGGTTTGAAACATGCCATTTTCAGTTGACGGACAAGGCGTTGGAAAGCAGTTTGGCGGTGATGTCCACGATCGGGATTACCCGTTCGTAGGCCATGCGGGTCGGGCCGATCACGCCTAGCGTGCCGACGACATGACCGTCGACTTCATAGGGCGATGTGAGCAGGCTGCAC
>DAOMFG010000196.1:0-3106 GCA_035429685.1 Methylophilaceae bacterium
GGTTGGCCGGGATGTAAAGGATCGCGGCGGTAATCAGCAAAGCCCAGGTACGCGTGAGGCTGTTCGGTTTGCGCAGATGCATGTGCGCGCCACAGCGCGGGCATACCCCCGCCACCTGACCATCTGTCGGCTTGCTGAGCAGGTCGCAATCGTGACAAGAAAGCAGGCCCAGCGAGGCGGCGGTAATGGGCAGCCGACTCATGCAGAAAGATCGCTGGCGCTGGATTCGCCTTCATGCCAGAAGTCGTGCGCGTTGAAAGCGGAAACAGCAGCAGCCAGAACGAATACCAGTACCGCCAGCAGCCACAGCGAAGGGCCGGGTTTGATGATCGCCAAGTGGCCAAGTTTGACCAGTGCCGCCAGCACGCCCAGCAGGTAGACCTCGACCATGCCCCAGTGCTTGAGCATATGAACCGCGCGCAGTACCTGCGGCAGCATTGGCGGCGTCCGCCCGAATTTGTATGGAATCAAGAGGTACAGCATGGCAGCAAAGAGCAGCGCGGGCACCAGCACGGTCGTAGTGAATACCAGCAGGGCTACACTGGTCATGCCCGTGTCGTGCAGTGCCAGGGCCGAGCCCGGCAGAGTCGCCTTGGTGACGATGCCTTGGGCGTCGAGATCGACGATGGGAAAGAAATTGACCGTGGCGAACAGGATGGCCGCGGCCAGAGTCAGCGCCAGCGCGCGGTTGAGGCTGTCGCGCGGATTGGCATACAGTTCCGCCCCGCAGCGTGTGCATCGCGCCACGCCCCCTTGGGGCAAGACCATCCGGCGGTGCAGCAGGTCGCATTCGTGGCAGGCGATCAGCGACGATACGGCAAGGGGCTCACTCATACAGCACCCACCCAGAGATTGCCTTCCCTGACGGCTGGCCGATGCAGGGAAGGGTCGGTTTCATTGTTTACTTAACCAGCGGGATCGCTTCGGCCAGCTTGATCTTGACGATCGCGCGCAGCTTGTTCTCGATCTGGAAATAGCGCGCCTCCTTGATCCCCGGCAGCACCTTTTGCACCTTGGGGAGGGTGCTCTTCTTCAGCGCCAGCTCATCGCTTTCGATGGCCAGGAACTTGTTGACCAGCACCAGCGCCTTGGCGTCGGTCATGGTGTTGTTGCGATAAAGATCGGCATATTCGCCGATCGCGTCCAGCGTACGCTGGTTCAGCTTCTCCAGGCCATCCTGGTATTCGTCGTAGATCGGCCAGAAGCCCTTGGCCTCGGCTTCGGTCAGGGCCAGGTTCTCCGAGGTGATGAATTTCTTGTCCGCTTTGAGCTTGTCCAGAGCGATCTTTTGCTGCTCCTTGGTCGGCTGGGCAGCCTCGGCTGTCTGAGCGGATTGATCGGCCTGGTCAGCGGCGTAGACGGGCACTGCCAGAGCGGCGCTGAGCGCCAGGGATACAACTGCAACTGCTTTCTTCATACTTTTTCTCCTAGTTGACATTGACAAAAAACCGGTTCGACAGCGGGATGCGCCTGCATAAGCGCATCCCGCACAAACTGATCAGATGTGCATGTTAGCAGGCACCGCGTGCGCTGCATACCACCACGCCTGCGCCGTTATTTTCCGCCCAGCCTGCTGGCGATCAAATCCGCAGCCAGTTGCGCCCAGCGGTCGATCAGGGGCGTCACATCGGCGGCGGTCACCTGCACATCCTCCTTCACCGTGGCGCCATCGCCCCGCTTGACAGCTTCGGCCAGCAGTTCGCCCGTCACGCTGTCATTCAGCTCGGCTTCCAGAAACACCATGCTCACCATCGTGGTGCCGGTGACGGCTTCATCCGCCTTGTGTACCAGATAGGCCAGCGGAATGTACTGATAGGCCTTGAGTGCGGCAGCTTCGGCGGTCACCGAAGAAATAGCGACGCGCACGCGCACCACGCCCGGCCCCGCCTGGTCGACCAGCGGCACCCGTGCCCCCACCTTGCTGCGCAGCGTCTGCTCCAGATTACGCCTGACCGCCTCCAGCGTCGCGGCATCTGCCGTGGCGGAACGGAGGGAAATAAATCACCGGCTCGATCAGGACCTTCTGGTAGTTCTGCGCATTGAGTTTGGAACTGATCCAGCGTCGCACTGGATTACCATCGGCATCCTTTTCGTCCTTGAGGATCGAGTAACTTTCCAGGAACCCGGAATTCTTTTCTCCCGACACATCTCCCTTGGTAGCACAGGAAGCGAGCAACAGCGCCAAGACGATGACGCTGAGAATGGTTTTGATCATGGTAATGCTCCTTGGGTAAAGTGAAAACGCTCGAGACCAATATGAATAGCCAAATGAGGCGATCCGGGCATTGCTATGCACATGGCAATGCAACAGAATACTGACGAGGCGATTATATAGTAGGAGGAAATAAAATTGCGCTGGACGTTATAACGACAAAAGGCACCCAAAAGTGCCTTTTGTCGTTAATTATGGTGGCGGAACACGGAACTGAACCCGCGTCCGTAATCTGAACCAGAGAGTAACACATCGGCCTTGAGGCCGTGAATTCGATGATCTGGCCGAAACCGTGTTGGCTTTCGGCGAGCTTCCCCTTTTATGTGCGTGATCCGGGCTGCCGAGGCCACGGAGGCTCCGCTGCGGCCATTGGCTGGGCACGTCTGCTGCAAATTGCGGTTTGTCAGATACTGATTTATACTTCTGACAAAGGAGCCATGACCATGAGCCATCTTGCCGAGAACATCTTGTCTGCCGCCCGGGCCATGCCCGAGGGAGGGCTGTTGTCGCCCAAGGAGTTCCTGCATCTTGGATCGCGGGCGGCTATCGACAAAACCTTGTCCCGGCTGGCTCAGGAAGGGAAGCTGCTGCGCGTGAGCCGTGGTTCCTATGTCGCACCCCATCAGGGCCGGTTTGGCTCCCGCCCGCCGTCCACAGAATCCGGGGTGCAGGCCATCGAGGCCAGCTGCCGTGAAACGGTGGTGGCCAACGGTGCAGCCGAAGCCAATGCACTGGGCCTGACCACGCAGGTACCGACCCGCTACGTGTTTCTCACCTCCGGCGCATCCCGCACCCTGCATCTTGGCAGCCGGTGCGTGGAGCTCAAGCACGGCAACCGCTGGCAATTGCTGTTAGGCAAGCGCCCCGCAGGCAAGGTGATCCGGGCGCTGTCAT
>DAOMFG010000197.1:0-3099 GCA_035429685.1 Methylophilaceae bacterium
GTTGTACTGCGAAATGCAAATTAAGCCCCCACTGACTCCCATCCCCCAGCAAATGCTCAAAACGCGGCGTATCATATGGGGTGGAGATAATCAGAATGTCACGAATACCTGCCAGCATGAGGGTACTGAGCGGGTAGTAGATCATCGGCTTGTCAAAGACAGGCAGGAGTTGCTTGGAAATCGACAGAGTGGCTGGATGCAGCCTAGAGCCAGCACCCCCCGCAAGGATAATGCCTTTACGTTTCATAAAGGTCTCGCTTTAGAGATTTCTTCAATAAATCTGGAGAAGTGAATTTTCAAGTCAGGAAAGGAAATATAGAACTGTTCACGAATTTTGTCAACATCCAATCTTGAGTTTTTCGGACGGCGTGCCGCTGCCTGATAACTATCAATGCTCATAGGGAAGACACGGTTTGCAGCAACTTTGACCGGAAGTCCGCGCTTACGCGCCAGCCTGACAATGAATTGGGCATACTCGTACCATGATGTTTCACCTGTGGCTGTCAGGTGATAGGTGCCTGAGATTTCATCGGGAAATTTTTCCTGAACCAACTGATGGAGCACCAGCGCCGTAACATCTGCGATCAGGTGCGCACTAGTAGGCGCGCCAATACTATCTGCCACGACATCGATCCGCTCCATCTCCAGCGCTCGCCTCAATATTGCCAAAGGAAAGTTGGCCCCATAGACGGAGTAGACCCAGCTGCTGCGAAAAACAAGATGCTTACAACCAACATTACGAATGGCATTTTCTCCGGCCAGTTTGCTTTGGCCATAAATGCTAAGTGGATGAGCAGCATCTGATTCCAGATAAGCGCCTGCTTTGTTCCCATCAAACACGTAGTCCGTTGAGTAGTGAACCAGCCAGGCCCCTAGGCGATCCGATTCCTCGGCTAAAGCACTAACGGCCTCCGCATTTATACGGTAGGCTTTTTCAGGTTCAGACTCTGCCTTGTCTACTGCTGTATATGCGGCAGCGTTGACGATAATTTTTGGCTGGTAGTGTTGAACACAACGACGCAAGTCATCAATGTTATAAAAATCAACTTCATGCCTGCCTACTGCGAGAAGCTGCCCAAGAGGACTCAGCGAACGTTGCAGTTCCCAACCGACCTGACCGTTTTTACCGAGCAGCAGGATGTTCACGCGCTGTACTGCCTTTCCACCCAATTGCGGTACGCGCCGCTGGTGACGTTGGCGACCCAGCCCTGGTGGTCGAGGTACCAGCGCACGGTCTTGCGGATGCCCGTTTCAAAAGTTTCCTGCGGCTTCCAGCCGAGCTCGCGCTCCAGCTTGCGGGCGTCGATGGCATAGCGGCGGTCGTGCCCCGGGCGGTCCGTGACATAGGTGATTTGTTCGGCGTAGGACTTGCCGTCGGCGCGCGGCTGCTCCTCGTCCAGGATGGCGCAGAGGGTTCTCACGACGTCGAGGTTGGGCTTCTCGTTCCAGCCACCGACGTTGTAGACCTCGCTGATTTGTCCTGCCTCCAGCACGCGGCGGATCGCGCTGCAGTGATCCTTGACGTAGAGCCAGTCGCGGATCTGCTGGCCATCGCCGTAGATCGGCAGCGGCTTGCCGGCCAGCGCGTTGTGGATGCACAGCGGAATGAGTTTTTCCGGGAAGTGGTAGGGCCCGTAATTGTTGGAGCAGTTGGTGGTGAGCACCGGCAGGCCGTAGGTGTGGTGGTAGGCGCGTACCAGATGGTCGGAAGCCGCCTTGCTGGCCGAGTAGGGGCTGTTGGGCTCATAGCGGTTTTCCTCGGAGAACGGCGGGTCGTTTTTGTCGAGCGATCCGTAGACCTCGTCGGTGGAAACGTGCAGGAAGCGGAAGTCCGCCTGGCTGACGCCCTCACCCCCGCCCCCTCTCCCAGAGGGCGAGGGGAGATTTTGCCAGTATGCACGCACGGCCTCGAGCAGGCGGAAGGTGCCGACGATATTGGTCTGGACGAAATCCTCGGGCCCGTGGATGGAGCGGTCGACATGGCTTTCGGCAGCGAAATTGACCACGGCCCGCACCTTGTGCTCCGCCAGCAGCCTGCCCACCAGCGTGCCGTCGCCGATGTCCCCCTGCACGAACACATGGCGCGCATTGCCCTGGAGCGAGGCAAGGTTCTGCAGGTTGCCGGCGTACGTCAGCTTGTCGAGATTGACGACCGGTTCATCGTTCAATGCCAGCCAGTCCAGTACGAAATTGCTGCCGATAAAGCCGGCGCCGCCGGTAACGAGTATAGACACGTCGTAGACCCCTCCTGAATATTTTTAGGCCGTGATGGCGGAACCGCGTTAAAGAACCGACCAATTATACCGGAAACGTCTGGCTGGATTAAGCCGCAGTTCCTGAAGCTGGAAACCGCTCTATGCCTTGACAATATTTGCGGCAGCCTCAGGGTAGCGGCCGCGCGAGTCGACGATCAGCGGGGCATGCCGCCTGACCAGCGCGTAGTCGAATTTATCATGGTCGGTAGCGATCAGCACGCAGTCGAAAACGGACAGGTTTTCCGGCGTCAGTGCCACGCTGGCAAGGTCGAATGCATGCTCGCGGAGCTTGGGAAAGACCGGGATATGCGGGTCGCTGTAGGCAACTTCGGCGCCCAGATCGCGCAATTTTTCCATCAGGATGACGGAAGGGGACTCGCGCATGTCGTCCACGTTTTTTTTGTAGGCGATGCCAAGCACCAGGATGCGGCTGCCGTTGACGGATTTCCTGGCGGAATTCAGCGCCGTCAGGACCTTGGAAACCACGTAGTCCGGCATCGAGGCGTTGACTTCGCCGGCCAGTTCGATGAAACGGGTGTGCACGCCGTATTCCCGCGCCTTCCAGGTCAAGTAGAACGGGTCGATGGGAATGCAATGGCCACCCAAGCCCGGTCCCGGGTAATAGGGCACGAAGCCAAACGGCTTGGTGGCGGCGGCGCGGATGACTTCGTGGATGTCGATCCCCATCTTGTCGGCGACGACCTTCATTTCGTTGACGAGGCCGATGTTCACCGCACGGTGGATGTTCTCGAGCAGCTTGGTCAATTCCGCCGCGCGCGTCGAGCTCACCGGCACCACTTGGTCGATCACTTGGCCATACAGCGCCAAACCAACTTCCAGGCAG
>DAOMFG010000198.1:0-3091 GCA_035429685.1 Methylophilaceae bacterium
GGCGCCGCCCTTGCCGCCGTTGGACACTTCGATTTCACTCAGGGTCTCGACCACGACTTCCTCGGAAACGCCGTCCACCGAAACGTAGAACGGGCGCTGCTCTTCGCCATGATGGCCGCTGCCGGTGAGCTTGATGTGGAAGGTCTCGCCATGCAGCGTGACCTTGAACTCGTTGGGCGCATAGCGCGCAGAAGTCGGGACGGCAGCTTCCTTGGGCAGCAGCGGCTCGGCCTTGAGGCTACCGGCGTTGCGTTCCTGCAGGAAGGTTTGCGCCAGCTCGGGGAACATGGCGTAGGTCAGCACGTCTTCCTCGCTCTTGGCCAGGTTTTCCGACTGCACGCGCAGGTTGGCCATTTCGTCTTCCAGCAGGTCGGCGGGGCGACAGGTGATGACCTCGGCATTGCCGACCGCCATGCGCTTGACTTCGTCGTTGACGGTGCCGGGCGCCTTGCCATAGTGGCCGAGCAGGTAGTTCTTGACCTCGGTGGTGACCGATTTGTAGCGCGTGCCGGTGAGCACGTTGAGCACCGACTGGGTGCCGACGATCTGCGAGGTGGGCGTGACCAGCGGCGGGAAACCGAGGTCTTCGCGCACGTGCGGGATTTCCGCCAGCACGGCGTCCATCTTGTCCAGCGCGCCCTGTTCCTTGAGTTGGTTGGACAGGTTGGAGATCATGCCGCCCGGTACCTGATTGACGAGGACGCGGGTATCCACGCCGGTGAAATCGCTCTCGAACTGCCAGTATTTCTTGCGCACCTCGCGGAAGTAGGCGGTGATTTCCTGTAGCGCGGCCAGATCGAGGCCGGTGTCGTATTCGGTGCCCTGCAGCGCGGCGACGATGCTTTCGGTGGAGGGGTGGCTGGCACCTTCACCGAAGGCCGAGTTGCAGGTGTCCAGCATGGTGGCGCCGGCTTCCACGCCCCTGAGGAAGCTCATGGCCGCCAGGCCAGAAGTGGCGTGGCTGTGCAAGTGGATGGGCAGGCTCACCGCGGCGCGCAGCGCCCTGACCAGTTCGCCGGTGGCGGTAGGGGTGAGCAGGCCGGCCATGTCCTTGATGGCGATGGTGTCGCAGCCCATGCCTGCCATTTCTCTGGCCAGGCTGACGAAGTGGGCGACGTCGTGCACCGGGCTGGTGGTGTAGCTGATGGCACCCTCGGCGTGCTTGCCGACCTTTTTCACCGCTTCCACCGAGACGCGGATGTTGCGCATGTCGTTCATGGCGTCGAAGATGCGGAACACGTCCACGCCGTTGTCGGCGGATTTCTGCACGAAGGCGCGCACCACGTCGTCGGAGTAATGGCGGTAGCCGAGCAGGTTCTGGCCGCGCAGCAGCATCTGGATGCGGCTGTTGGGCAGGGCGGCGCGCAGCTTGCGCAGGCGTTCCCACGGGTCTTCTTTCAGGAATCGCACGCAGGCGTCGAAAGTGGCGCCACCCCAGGCTTCGACTGACCAGAAGCCGATGGCATCCAGTTTGGCGCAGATCGGCAGCATGTCGTCGGTGCGCAGGCGCGTGGCGATCATGGACTGCGGGCCGTCACGAAGAACCAATTCAGAAACAAGGACTTTTGCCATAGTATTAATCTAGTTATTTAAGTTAAAATCAAATGCCTTCGTGCGCGGCGATGGCGGCGGATATGGCTGCCGCCACCAGCTCCGGCGGGAACTCGGTGGCGTAGTTAATCAGTTCGGGATGCGATTCGACGAAGCTGGTGTCGAAATCGGCGCCCCGGAAATCCGGATGCTTGAGGATTTCCTGATAGTACGGCATGGTGGTCTTCACACCATACACCACCATGTCGCTCAGTGCGCGACGGCCGCGCTCGATCACACCTTCCCAAGTCAGTGCCCAGACGGTCAGCTTGGCGCACATAGAATCGTAATAGGGCGGAATGACGTAGCCGCTATACATGGCGGCGTCGATGCGCACGCCGGGGCCGCCCGGCGCGTAATAACGGGTGATCTTGCCGAAGCTGGGCAGAAAACCGTTCTTCGGGTCTTCGGCATTGATTCTGAATTCCATGGCGTAGCCGCGGAATGCGACGTCATCCTGCTTGTATTGCAGTTCCAGGCCGTCGGCGATGCGAATCTGCTCCTGCACGATGTCGATGCCGGTAATGGTTTCCGTTACCGTGTGCTCGACTTGCAGGCGGGTGTTCATTTCCATGAAGTAGAAGTTGTTGTCCTGGTCGAGCAGGAACTCTACCGTGCCGGCGTTTTCGTAGCCCACGGCCTTGGCGGCCTTGACGCCCAGGCTACCGATGTATTCGCGCTGTGCCTGACTCAACTGCGGCGAAGGGGCGATTTCGATCAGCTTCTGGTTGCGGCGCTGGATGGAGCAGTCGCGTTCAAACAAATGAATGACGTTGCCATGACTGTCGGCCAGCACCTGGACTTCAATATGGCGCGGGTTGACCACGCACTTTTCCAGGAATACTTCGGGCTTGCCGAAGGCCTTGCTGGCTTCGGAAATCACGCGCTCGTAATTGGCGAGCAGTTCTTTTTCGCTGTTGCAGCGGCGAATGCCGCGCCCGCCACCGCCGTTGGTAGCCTTGAGCATCACCGGGTAGCCGATTTCACGGGCCAGCTCGACCGCCTCCTCGACGTCCTCCAGGTTGCCGTCGCTGCCCGGCACACAGGGGATGCCGGCGGCGATCATGGCATTGCGCGCCTGGATCTTGTCACCCATCTGGCGGATCACGTCCGCATCGGGACCGATGAACTTGATGTCGCGGCGTGCGCAGATTTCCGCCAGTTCCGGGTTTTCCGAGAGAAAGCCGTAGCCGGGATGCAGCGCATCGCAGCCGGATGCGACAGCCAGATTGACGATGTTGTGGGCATTAAGATAGCCGACCACCGGGTCAGAGCCGATGTTGTAGGCCTCGTCAGCCTTTTTGACATGCAGCGCGTGGCGATCGGCATCGGTATAGATGGCGACCGACTTGATGCCCATTTCCGAGCAAGCCCGGACGATGCGGACGGCAATTTCACCACGGTTGGCAACGAGGATTTTCTTGATCACGAAATAGGGCGTGTTAGCATTAATTTCGCGTCTGCGACGGGGGCGATTTGGGATGCCATCCGCGAAGCAAGA
>DAOMFG010000199.1:0-3083 GCA_035429685.1 Methylophilaceae bacterium
TTCATCGTCAAGAACTACGCCGGTGACGTGATGAACTTCGAGATGGCGGCCGAGATGCTGCCGTTCGAGCACGCCACCGTCATCACCAGTGACGACGTTGCAGTGGAAAACTCCACCTATACCACCGGCCGCCGCGGCGTGGCCGGTACCGTGATCGTGGAGAAGTGCGTCGGCAGCCTGGCCGAAACCGGCGCCGACCTGGCGACCTGCAAGGCGCTGGGAGACAAGGTCAACAGCTGCACCGCTTCGATGGGGGTGGCGCTGACCAGCTGCCTCGTGCCGGCAGCGGGGGGCCCGACCTTCGAAATTAACCAGCACGAGCTGGAAATGGGTGTCGGCATCCACGGCGAGCCTGGGCGCCGCCGCGAAAAAATGCGCTCTGCGGACGAAATCGTCGCCGACCTGGTCGGCGCCATCCTGGAAGACCTCAAGCCTGCAAACGGCAGCGAAGTGCTGCTGATGGTCAATGGCTTTACCGGCACGCCGCTGATGGAGCTATACGTGCTGTATAACGCGGCGACCGTGCTGCTGCAGCAGCACGGTCTCAAGATCACGCGCTCGCTGGTGGGCGACTATGTCACCTCGCTGGAAATGGCCGGCGCTTCCATCACCGTCTGCCTGCTGGACGAGGAGATCCGACGGCATTGGGACAGCCCGGTACATACTGCCGCCCTGCGCTGGGGCAGGTAAGGCCGTGAGGGCTACTGTTGATCATTCCTCCTTTTAACATCTCCGCCTTGCCCAACATCGTGTTCGGCGATGGCACGCGCCGCCGCCTGCCCGAACTCGTCCAACCATTCGGCAATCGTGTGCTGCTGGTGACCGGTGCGGCGTCGTTCTGCAATTCGCTGCATTGGGATGAACTGCTATCAGGGTTACAGAAACGCAAGATTGCATATGATCACGTGAGCGTAAGTGGCGAGCCATCTCCGCAACTGGCGGACGCCATAGCACTGCAGTTTCGCAATGCCGACATCGAGGTGGTGATCGGCATCGGCGGCGGCAGCGTGCTGGACGCGGCCAAGGCCATCGCCGGCCTGCTGCACGTCCCCAACAGCGTGATGGACTTTCTCGAAGGCGTCGGCCCGGAACTGCCCTATCCCGGTCCGGCGACGCCATTCATCGCAGTGCCAACCACTGCCGGCACCGGTTCTGAGGCGACCAGAAACGCCGTGCTATCGGTGCAGGGTGAAGGAGGATTCAAGAAATCGTTCCGCCACGAAACGCTGGTGCCGCGCTATGCCGTGCTCGATCCGGAACTGCTGGCGACTTGCCCCGCACCGCTGATCGCCGCCGACGGCATGGACGCCCTGACCCAGCTGCTGGAGTCCTACGTTTCGCTCAAGGCCAACCCCTTCACCGACGCGCTGGCCATATCCGGCATCCACGCCATACGCGACAGCCTATTGCCGTGGTACCACGGCGAAGGGAACTTGGTACAGCACCGCTCCAGCATGGCCTATGCCGCACTGCTATCCGGCATCACCCTGGCGCAGGTCGGACTGGGGTCGGTGCACGGGCTGGCGGCACCGCTGGGCGCTTTTTTCCCCATCCCGCATGGCGTGGCCTGTGGCACCATGGTGGCGGTCTGCACTGAAACCAACCTGCTAGCACTAAAACAGCGGGCGCCTGCCAGCCCGGCACTGGCCAAGTATGCGTATGCAGGCAAGGTGCTGGCGCAGGATATGTCTCTGGATGACCGGACCGGCCGTCAAATCCTGCTAGAAACATTGTCGGCCTGGACGCATGAACTGCGACTGCCGTTACTGTCAACCTATGGCATGGCAGCGGCGGACATCGAACGCGTGGTCGCCAACTGCCGCGGCAGCAGTATGAAAACCAACCCCGTTATGCTTACTGACGCGGAAATTTCCGCGGCCTTGAACAATCGTCTGTGATGACGCAGCAGACCTACCTTGGAACCCTGCTGTCTCTGTTCGCCGCCATCTTCGCGTGGTCGGCCGCCTCCCCATACGACTGCTTTACCTGGTGGCTGGAGGTGGCGCCGGTACTGATCGCACTACCGATCATGCTGTGGACCTACGCACGCTTTCCGCTGTCGCGTCTAGCCTACGCCATGATTCTGCTACATGCCGTGATCCTGCTGGTGGGGGGGCATTACACTTACGCAGAAATGCCGCTGTTCAACTGGCTGCGTGATGAATTCCACCTGTCTCGCAATTACTACGATCGCATCGGCCACGTCGCGCAGGGCTTCATCCCTGCTATCGTCGCGCGCGAAATCCTGTTGCGCACTTCGCCGTTGAAGCCGGGGAAATGGCTGTTCTTCCTGGTGAGTTGCGTATGCTTGGCGGTTAGTGCCTGCTACGAGTTTCTGGAATGGTGGGTGGCATTGGCTTCTGGCAGCGAGGCGGTGGCGTTTCTGGCAACACAAGGGGACGTGTGGGATACGCAATGGGACATGCTGCTCGCCCTGTCGGGTGCAATTGCATCGCAACTCCTATTGGCGCGCGCGCATGACCGTTCCATGGCGATACTTGGGATAACTCAAAAGAAAAAGCCAGTCAATTGACTGGCTTTTCATGTTCACGCCTTTGCGGGCTTGAGCTTATTCAGCGACAGCGGCCGCTTCAGGACGATCCACCAGTTCCACCAGCGCCATGGGGGCGTTGTCGCCATCACGGAAGCCGCACTTGAGGATGCGCAGATAGCCGCCATTGCGTGCCTTGTAGCGCGGCCCCAGTTCGTCGAACAGCTTGACCACGATATCACGGTCACGCAGGCGGTCAAATGCAATACGACGGTTGGCGACAGTCGCCTTCTTGCTCAGGGTGATCAGCGGCTCGGCGACCTTGCGCAGTTCCTTGGCCTTGGGCAGCGTAGTCTTGATGACCTCGTGCTTGAGCAGGTAATTAGTCATATTTTGCAGCATCGCTTTGCGATGGCTGCTGGTACGGTTTAGTTTACGGTTGCTTACGCGATGACGCATGATATGTCCCTCACACTCTTTCCAGGCCGACTGGCGGCCAGTTTTCCAGTTTCATGCCCAACGTCAGGCCCTTGGAAGCCAGAACGTCCTTGATTTCGTTCAGCGACTTGCGGCCCAGGTTCGGCGTCTTCAG
>DAOMFG010000200.1:0-3069 GCA_035429685.1 Methylophilaceae bacterium
CCCAACCGTCTTGCCAGCGAAACCAGTCCCTACCTGCGCCAGCACGCCGACAACCCGGTTGACTGGTATCCTTGGGGTGAGGAAGCGCTGGCGTTGGCGCGGCAGCAGGACAAGCCCATCCTGCTGTCGATCGGTTATTCAGCCTGTCATTGGTGCCATGTCATGGCGCACGAATCGTTCGAGGATCCGGCCACCGCGGCGCTGATGAACGAGCTGTTCGTCAATATCAAGGTGGACCGCGAAGAGCGGCCAGACCTCGATCAGATCTACCAGAGCGCGCATGCCATCCTGTCGCGACGCGGCGGTGGCTGGCCGCTGACCATGGTTCTTACTCCAGAGCAGGTGCCGTTCTTCGGTGGCACCTATTTCCCGCCGGCGCCACGCTACGGCATGCCGGGCTTTTCCGACCTGCTGCGACAAATAGCGATGGCCTGGCGCGAGCGTCGGGCTGATATCGAAGCGCAGAATGCCGAAGTGCTGAGTGTGCTGGTGAAAATGGTACGGCAGGACGCACCGGCGGCCCTGGATGGCGCGGTGGTGACTGCTGCCGTGTCGCAGCTGGCGCAAATGTTCGATAGTGTGAATGGTGGCTTCGGCGGCGCACCCAAGTTCCCCAACCCGGCCGACCTGGCTTTGCTGTTGCGGCGCGCCAGTGCAGGCGACCCGCAGGCGTGCCACATGGTGACCCTGACATTGTCCAAAATGGCCGACGGCGGCATCTACGACCACCTGGGTGGCGGCTTTTGCCGCTACAGCGTGGACGACCACTGGGAAATCCCGCACTTCGAGAAAATGCTGTACGACAACGGGCAGTTGCTCAGCCTGTACAGCGAAGCCTGGCTGATGACCGGTGACAACCAATACCGGGAAGTCGTGGGGCACACCGTGGACTGGCTGCTGCGCGAGATGCGCGCGCCGGACGGCGCTTTCTATTCCTCGCTGGACGCCGATAGCGAGGGGGAGGAAGGCAGGTTCTACGCCTGGCAGCGCGACGAGGTGCGTCGACTGCTTGACGCGCCGGAGTATGCCTTGCTCGAGAAGCGCTATGGCTTGGACAGCACGCCCAACTTCGAGCATACTTGGCACCTGCATGTGACTAGCGACTCGGAAACCGCTGCGCGGCAGCTGGGATTGACGCCGCAACAGTCGGCGAATCTATGGCAAAGCGCGCGCGCCAAGCTGTGGCGGGTGCGCGAGCTGCGGGTACGCCCGGGGCGAGACGACAAGATACTGACCAGCTGGAATGCGCTGGTCATCACCGGGATGGCGCGTGCCGGTCGCGCCTTTGGTCGCCCTGACTGGATTCTGGCCGCTCAGCAAGCGGTTGATTTCATCCATACGCAGATGTGGCGCGAGGGCCAGTTGCTGGCGACCTGCAAGGACGGCAGGGCGCATCTCAACGCCTACCTGGACGACCACGCTTTCCTGCTGCACGCGCTGCTGGAACTGATGCAGGCCGAATTCCGCAGAACCGACCTCGACTTTGCCGTGGAGATAGCCGAAGCTCTGTTGGCGCGTTTTCAGGACGATGAACACGGCGGTTTCTTCTTTACCAGCCACGACCATGAAGCCCTGATCCAACGGCCAAAATCCGTACACGATAATGCGACGCCGTCTGGCAACGGCGTTGCCGCCTACGCCTTGCAGCGGCTGGGGCATGTGGTGGGCGAGGCGCGCTATCTGGCCGCCGCCGAGAAGACGCTGCGCGCCTTCGCCGGCACTATGCAGCGCAACCCGGCCGCTAGTCCGAGCCTTGTGGCTGCGTTTGACGAATACCTGGCGCCCCCCGCCTTGCTATATCTGAGGGGGCCGCAGGAAAAGCTATCTGCCTGGAAATCAAGGCTAGACCAGATGTGGCTGCCCGGGGCGATCGTGATCGCCCTGTCGGAAGCCGCCCCAGGCTTGCCACAGGCGCTGCAGCACCCGTTGCGGGACGAAGTCAACGCCTGGTTGTGCCGGGGCGTTGAATGTCTGCCAGTAGTTGAAAGCTGGGGTGCATTGCTGGATAAATTGCAGGTTGGCGGGATGAATAGCACACAGCAGGGGCGGCCCGTGTAACCCGCTCATGAATCGTAAGGGCTTTGCAAGTGCCGGCAAACTGGATAAGATTGTGCGAAGCTGTCCTTAGAGGCTGCGTGACAAGCCCTTATGCCGATGAATCAAGGATCAAGATCATTTTCGATTCTGATAGACTGGGTTTTATCTCATTAATCACGTTTAGGAGGAGTTATTCATGAAACATCTGATCAATCTGTTTGCCGCCGCCGGTCTGGTTCTGGTTGCCGGCCAAGCTTCCGCAGCCGTCGACAATGCGGCTGGTCAGGCGCTGGCGCAAAAGAGCGGCTGCCTGCTGTGCCACGCCGTGGACAAGAAGGTGATGGGGCCGTCCTACAAGGATATCGCCGCTAAGTACAAAGGCCAGGCTGATGCCGAAGCCAAGCTGATCACCAAGGTGTCCAAGGGTGGTAGCGGCACTTGGGGTCCGATCCCGATGCCGGCCAACAGCCCCAAGGTTAGCGATGCCGACATCAAGACCCTGGTTCAGTGGGTGCTCGCACAGTAACCGGGCGATTTGAACCAGACGAAGGCCGGCGTGAGCCGGCCTTTTTTATTTCACTAGTCCGAACAGGTATAGGAAGATGGCGATGATGGCCAGCGGAGAAACGAAACGGATGGTGAAGCGCCATGCCGCATAAGGCCTGACCGCGAGTCCCAGTTCTTCGCGCACATGATGGGTTCGCATCACCCAGCCGGCGAACAGCGCCATCAGGAGCCCACCCAGGGGCAGCATGACGTTGGTGGTAAGTTTGTCCAGGGTGTCGAAAATGTTGAAGCCGAACGCCAGTTTCACCTCCCGCCAGGCATTGAATGACAGGGCTACCGCGACGCCGAGCAGCCAGTCTCCGAGCGCGATCAGCAAGGCTGCGCGCTTGCGTGTGATCCGTGTGTTTTCGGTGATCCACGCGATTGCTGGCTCCACCAGCGAGATGGCCGAAGTCCAGGCGGCGAAAGCGACCAGTAGGAAAAATAGGGTTGCCATCAGGCCGCCGGCTGGCATGCTGCCGAAGG
>DAOMFG010000201.1:0-3019 GCA_035429685.1 Methylophilaceae bacterium
CGCTCTTATCGCGATACCGATAAGGTCTGGCTGACACTGATGTATTCGTTCTAGCCCGCGGTGCAGCCAATCGGGTATTTGCGAATGCACCATGGCATGACATGCCATGGTGCATTCGCACTGATGCGAGGCAGAATGTCGAACGTGGCATGCGGTGTTTATTGCAACATTCTGATTTATATTGAGTTAATGTTGTGGCATGTAGTTTGCTAGGCAACTCCCGATATTGATGCATGAGGAGAATTTTCATATGGGCAGAATGAAACTGGTGATGGTGGGTAACGGAATGGCGGGCGTGCGAACGCTGGAGGAACTGATAAAGATCGCGCCTGACATGTATGACATCACCGTATTCGGCGCCGAACCATACCCCAACTACAACCGCATCATGCTGTCACCGGTGCTGGCTGGCGAGCAGACTGTCAACGACATCATCCTCAACAGCCGCGAGTGGTATGCGGAGAACGGCATCACCTTGCATACCGGCAACAAAGTGACCAGGATAGACCGGGTGAAGCGCGTGGTGGTGGCCGAGGATGGCAGCGAAGCGGAATACGACCGCCTGCTGTTGGCTACCGGTTCCAACCCGTTCATGCTGCCCATCCCCGGCAACGATCTGGAAGGCGTGATCGGCTTCCGCGACATCGCCGACGTGGATGCCATGATAGACGCCTCCGCCCGCCATACCCACGCCGTGGTCATCGGCGGCGGCCTGCTTGGGCTGGAGGCTGCCAATGGCCTCAAGCTACGTGGCATGGATGTCACTGTGGTACATAAGAACGAATGGCTGATGGAGCGCCAACTGGACAAGGTTTCCGGCCTGATGCTGCAACAATCGCTGGAACAGAAAGGACTGAAGTTCCTGCTGCAAAAGGATACCGAGCAACTGGTCGGTAGCGGCGGCCGCGTCAGGGCGGTGCGCTTCAAGGACGGCCAGGAGGTGCCGGCCGACCTGGTCGTGATGGCGGTGGGCATCCGTCCCAACTATGCGCTGGCCGAATCCGCCGGCATCCACTGCAACCGCGGCATCGTGGTCAACGACACCATGCAGACCTACGACCCACGTATCTATGCGGTGGGCGAATGCGTGGTGCACCGCGGCGTCAGCTATGGATTAGTCGCGCCGCTGTTCGAGCAGGGCAAGGTGTGTGCGACCCATCTTGCCAATTTCGGCATCGGCCGCTACAGCGGCTCCGTCACCTCGACCAAGCTCAAGGTGACCGGCATCGACCTGTTCTCCGCCGGCAATTTCATGGGTGGCGACAACACCGATGAAATCGTGCTGCATGACAAGGTGGGCGGCGTCTACAAGAAGCTGGTGCTGGAAGGCGACCGCCTGGTGGGCGCCTGCCTATACGGCGATACCACCGACGGCTCCTGGTACTTCCAGATGCTCAAGGACGGCAAGAAGATCAACGAGGTGCGCGACCACCTGATGTTCGGCCAGTCCAGCCTGGGCAACACCGGCCACGCCGGCCACAACAAGGCGGCGGCGATGACCGACGAGATGGAGGTGTGCGGCTGCAACGGCATCACCAAGGGTGCCATCGTCAAGGCGATCAAGGAGCAGGGCCTGTTCACGCTGGACGACGTGCGCAAGTGCACCAAGGCCTCGGCCTCGTGCGGCTCGTGCACCGGCCTGGTGGAGCAGATACTGGCTTCCACCGTGGGCGGCGCCTATACCCCGCAATCCACCTCCAAGCCGGTGTGCGGCTGCACCGACAGGAACCACGAGGAAGTGCGCCAGATCATTCGCGAGCAGAAGCTGCTCGACATCCCGACCGCGATGGCCTTCATGGAATGGCGTACCCCCAACGGCTGCGCCACCTGCCGCCCGGCGCTCAACTATTACCTGATCTCGACCTGGCCGCACGAGGCGGCGGACGACCCGCAGTCGCGCTTCATCAACGAGCGCTCGCACGCCAACATCCAGAAGGACGGCACCTATTCCGTGGTGCCGCGCATGTACGGCGGCGTTACCACGCCGGACCAGCTGCGCAGGATCGCCGACGTGGCCGACAAATACGCCATTCCCATGGTCAAGGTCACCGGCGGCCAGCGCATCGACCTGCTGGGCGTCAGCAAGGAGAACCTGCCCAGGGTGTGGGCCGACCTCGACATGCCTTCCGGCTACGCCTACGGCAAGTCCATCCGCACCGTGAAGACCTGCGTCGGCTCAGAGTTCTGCCGCTTCGGCACGCAGGATTCGACGCGCATGGGCATCGAACTGGAAAAAGCCTTCGACCACATGTGGGCGCCACACAAGGTCAAGCTGGCGGTGTCCGGCTGCCCGCGCAACTGCGCCGAATCCGGCATCAAGGACGTGGGCATCATCGGTGTCGATTCCGGCTGGGAAATCTATGTCGGCGGCAACGGCGGCATCAAGACCGAGGCGGCGCAGTTCCTGTGCAAGGTGAAAACGCACGAGGAAGTGATGGAGTATTCCGGTGCTTTCATCCAGTTGTACCGGGAGGAAGCGCGCTATCTCGACCGTACCGTGCACTGGATCGCTCGCATCGGGTTGGACTACGTCAAGCAGCGCGTGCTGGAAGACCACGAAAACCGCAAGGCACTGTACGAACGTCTGCTGTATGCGCTGCAGGGTGCGACCGATCCGTGGGCCGAGCAGGTGCGCGACGCGAACAAGCGCCGCCAGTTCGAGATCATCGCCGTCTGAGTTTTAATTTCACTTTCCCGGAGTATCGTATGAAAAGCAGTTTCTGGAATGCCGGCCACAAGCCGACCCTGTTTTCCGCATTTTTATATTTCGACTTGAGTTTCATGGTGTGGGTGCTGCTCGGCCCGTTGGGCGTGCAGATCGCTGCCACGTTGAACCTCACCGCTGCACAGAAGGGCATGATGGTCGCTACGCCGGTACTCGCCGGCGCCGTGTTGCGCATGCTGTTGGGCGTGCTGGTGGATCACATCGGCCCCAAGAAGACCCGCCTGATTGGCCAGGTGGTGGTGATGGCGGCCTTGCTAGCGGCCTGGCTGCATGGCATCGAAAATTACCACCAGG
>DAOMFG010000202.1:0-2995 GCA_035429685.1 Methylophilaceae bacterium
ATATAAAGCGCCTCACCCACTAATACACGATCAATCACTGCCATTTGATTCTCCTCTAAAGATTCCATAAAAAACAACTACAACTTCAAATAGACCATGCCGTCTTCCAGCTTCGCCTCGACACAGGGTGTGCTGCCAACATCCGGGGCGATGGCCTGACCGTCGCCCAAGCCGATATTCCAGCCGTGCAACGGGCAGGTGACCTTCTCGCCATGCACGATGCCCTGCGACAGCGGCCCGCCCTTGTGCGGACATTTGTCATGTAACGCAAACACCTTGTCGTCTGCCGTGCGGAACACCGCAATGTCACTCCCCCCACTGCGCTTGATGATGCGCGAACCCAGTCTGGGAATCTCCTCCAGGGCAACGATTTTTCCCCACTCGCTCATGATGTCTCCAACGTTTTCAAGAAATAATCAGCAAATAAATCAACAGGATATTCACTAAAACCGACAGCATGGCGACCAGTTGCCAGCCCCCCGAGACGCGCCGCTCGGCTATCGGCGTACGCCCTGGCGCCAGGATAGGTCTGGCCTCGCCCAGTTCTAGTGCCAGCAGCATTTCCTCGGCCGTTTCAAACCGCCTGGCAGGATCGGCCGTCACCGCCTTGAGCACGATATTTTCCAGCCATTGCGGGATTTCCGGGCGGTAGCGCGTGGGCGCCACGGGATCGCCGAAGCGCGGGTGCTGGAACGGTTCGATCTCGCCGTAAGGGTACTTGCGTGTCAGCAGGTGGTAGAGCGTCACCCCGACCGCATAGAGGTCGGTCTGCACCGTGGCGCTTTCCCCGTCGAACAGTTCCGGCGCCATGTAGCTGGGCGTACCGGGGTTGCTGCCGCCCTTGCTGGTGGTGCTCATGCCGGCATTGAGCGACACGCCGAGGTCGAGGATGCGCAGACGGCCATCCTCACCCATGTGCACATTGGCCGGCTTGATGTCGCGATGCACGATATTGAGCCGGTGCAGCACGGCCATCCCCTTGACCATCCGGATGCTGATTCCGTCTACTTCCGCCGCCGTGAAATGCACGCCGCTGTCGAGCTGTTTCTGCAAGGTCGCCCCCGCGTGGAAACTCATCACGTAGTAGAGGCAGCTGCGCCGTTCCATGGGGATGGGCAGCACCTGCGGGAAGAAATGCGCCACTACCCGTTTCGCCAGCCATTCCTCGTTGAGCAGGCCGGTGCAGCTTTCCATGTCGTGCGCCAGCAAGGGCTGCAGGGTCTTGATTACGCACAGCTGCTGCGTTTCCACATGTCGGGCCTTGTAAATCAGGCTGGCGCGCGACTCGTGCAGCAGATCCAGCACCTCGAAATCATCCAGCCGCTCGCCGGGCTTGAGCCTGGGCGGCAGCCCCAGCGTTTTCGCGCCAGCCAGCAGATCGGCGAAATTCTCCTCGCCTACCTGTTCCACGCGCGTCACCAGCGCCGTCGCGTTATCTTCACTCCCTTCCGCAAGCGCGCTCTTCACCAAGTCGTCGGCTGCCAGTTGCGGATTCTGGTACAGCGCCAGGATTTTCTGGATACGCGCCGTACCCAACCTTTCCCACACGCCATCCGTCACCAGGGCAAACACGTCGCCCACTTGCAATTCCCCCTCGGCATAGTCCACGGTCAACTGGCGATCCAGGCCGATGGCACGCTTCAGCACGTGGCGCATGTCCTCCCGGTCCCACACGTGGTCGGTGGTGAGCAATTGCAGCGCACCGTCACGCAACCGGTACACCCGGCTGTCGCCGACGTGCGCCAGGGTGTAGCGCCGCCCGCGCAGCACCAGGGCCGACAAGGTGGTCGCCATGCCCGCCATCTCGCGTTGCTTGGCGGCCTGCGCCAGCACCCAGCGGTTGACCGCACCCAGCACCTTGTCCAGCGCCACGGTGACTTCCCAGGTGTCGGGCGTGGCATAGTAGTCCGACAGCAGGCTGCGCACCGACATCTCGGCCGCTTCGCGCCCGCCGGAATGCCCGCTTACGCCATCCGCCACCGCCAGCAACGCGCCTTTGGCAACGAGCTGCTCGTTTTCCGGCGTGACGACACCGTAGAAGTCCTCGTTGCGTTCGCGAGGCCCCTGGTCGCTGCGTTCGCCTATGGTCAGCCGGAGCATCGAAAAAAGCCTACACCTTGGCGCTGGTGGCCGCGCCCCAAGTGGTACGCCAGCGCGTCTTGACGCTGGTCAGGCCGATCATGGCCAGGATCGCGAGGCAGGCAAAAGCGATCAGGCCGATCTGGTAGCTGCCGGTGAGCTGCTTGGAATAGCCCAGGCTGGAAGCCAGGTAGAACCCGCCGATGCCGCCCGCCATGCCGACCAGGCCGGTCATCACGCCGATTTCCTTGCGGAAGCGCTGCGGCACCAGCTGGAACACGGCGCCGTTGCCCATGCCGAGTGAGAGCATGGCGGCGACCACGACGGCCAGCCCCACCAGCTTGTCCGCCGGGTTGAAGCTGAGCAGGAACAGGAACAGGGCGGCGAAGCCGTACACCAGGGTCAGCGTGCGGATCCCGCCGACCCGGTCGGCGACGTTGCCGCCCAGCGGGCGCATCAGCGAACCGGCGAAGACGCAGGCGGCGGTGAAGAATCCGGCGATCACCGGGCTCAGGCCGTACTGGTCGTGGAAATAAATGGTGAGCGATGAGGCCATGCCGACGAATCCACCAAAAGTCACACTATAGAACAGCATGAACCACCAGGCATCCCTGTCTTTCAGCACCGCCAAGTACTGGCCCAGGGTCTTGGGCGGCGGGGTATCCGGGCTGTCCTTGGCGTAAATGGCATAAACCACGAACACCAGCGCCAGCGGAATCAGTGCCAGGCCGAATACGTTGTTCCAGCCGTAGGCTACCGCCAGCCCGGGGGCGAACAGTGCACCCAGCGCCGTGCCGGAATTGCCTGCCCCGGCGATGCCCAGCGCCGTGCCCTGATGCTCGGGCGGATACCAGCGCGAGGCCAGCGGCAGGGCGACGGCGAACGAAGCGCCCGCCATGCCGAGGAATACGCCCAG
>DAOMFG010000203.1:0-2990 GCA_035429685.1 Methylophilaceae bacterium
GCGATGCCGTTGCTGATGTCCTTGTAGATGCGGCATTTGGAGGGGTCGCCCTCGGAGGTCTCGCGGAAGGATTGCCTGAATTTCGCGATGCCTTTGTCGTCCAGCGGGAATTCGCGTGCCGGCAGCAGGCGGATTTCCGCCACCGGGTACAGACTGCGCTGGGTGTCGACGTCGAAAGTGCGGACGGTCTCGATCTCGTCGTCGAACAGGTCGAGGCGGTAGGGCAGCGCGCTGCCCATCGGGAACAGGTCGACCAGGCCGCCGCGCACGCTGAATTCGCCCGGCGACATCACCTGGTTGACGTGGTGGTATCCGGCTTCGGCGCACTGCGCGCGCAATGCCTCCAGGTCGAGCTTCTGCCCTTTCTTCAGCATGAAGGTGTGCGCCGCCAGGAAGGCCTGCGGCGGCAGTCGCACCAGCGCGGTCCCGACCGGGATGATGATGACGTCGCAGGCGTTCTGCGTGATCTGGTAGAGCGTCGCCAGCCGCTCCGACACTAGGTCGGGGTGCGGCGAGAAATGGTCGTAAGGCAGGGTTTCCCAGTCCGGCAGCAGGTGGATGGCCAGCTGCGGCTCGAACCAGCGCATTTCCTCCAGCAGGCGCTGCGCATCGAAGGCGCTGGCGCTGAGGATCACCAGCGGCTTTTTCAGGGTGCGGGCGAGCCGGGCCAGTTCCAGGCTGTCGGCACCGCGGCGCAGGTCGGAAACGCGTTCTGTTTTACCCGGAGCAGGGATGGGCAGGTGGGCTTGCATAGTGGGGACGAATTATAGCCGTCCGGCAGTTGCTTCCAAAATAAAAACCCCGGCTCGCTTTCACGCGGGCCGGGGTTTTCGGGGGTGTGGCGTGTGGCTTACTTGGACAGCAATTTGGTGATCTGGGCTTCAGCTTCTGTCCAGAAGACCGTGGGGTCGCCGGCAAAACCGTTGCGCTCGGCGATGTAGTAGGCTGCGACTTCGACCATGCGGTAGCGCTCTTCGGCACCTCGCGCAGCCACTACCTTTTTGGCAGCAGCGGGCTTCTTGGCGGCAGCGGCCTTGGGAGCAGCGGCCTTCTTCGGAGCAGCGGGTTTCTTGGCTGCAGCAGTCTTGGGAGCGGCAACGCTACTCTTTTTGGCAGCAGCGGGCTTGGCGGCGGGGGCTGCCTTTTGGGCGGCCGGTTTGGTTTTGGCTTCAGCCATCTTGGTTCCTTTCGGTTGCGAAAAACTCACAGAAAACGACACCGTAATGTGTCAATGTTGCAATGGTATTAACAAACGCATGAAAAATCAAACGGTTCCGCCAACGGTAAGGCCGTCGATGCGCAAAGTGGGCTGTCCGACCCCCACCGGAACGCTCTGCCCCTCCTTGCCGCAGGTGCCGACGCCGCTGTCCAGCGCCATGTCGTTGCCGATCATGGAGACGCGCGTCAGCACGTCCGGGCCGTTGCCGATCAGGGTGGCGCCCTTGACCGGATAGGTCAGCTTGCCGTCCTCGATCATCCACGCCTCGGCTGCCGAAAACACGAACTTGCCGCTGGTGATGTCCACCTGGCCGCCGCCGAAGTTGACCGCATACAGGCCCTTCTTCACCGAGCGGATGATCTCTTCCGGCGATTTGTCGCCGTTCAGCATCACGGTGTTGGTCATGCGCGGCATCGGCAGGTGGGCGTAGGATTCGCGCCGCGCGTTGCCGGTAAGTGCTGCGCCCATCAGGCGGGCGTTGAGCGAATCCTGCAAATAGCCCTTGAGCACGCCGTTCTCGATCAGCACGGTGCGCTGGGTGGGCGTGCCCTCGTCGTCGATGTTGAGCGATCCTCTCCTGTCCGTGATGGTGCCGTCGTCCACCACGGTCACGCCATCGGAGGCGACCTTCTGCCCGATGCGGCCGGAGAAGGCGGAGCTGCCCTTGCGGTTGAAGTCGCCTTCCAGTCCGTGCCCAATCGCCTCGTGCAGCAAAATTCCGGGCCAGCCGGAACCGAGCACTACCGTCATGGCCCCCGCCGGAGCGGGGCGCGCGTCGAGGTTGGTGATGGCCTGGTGCACGGCCTGTTTTGCGTAGCCGTGCAGCACGTCGTCGCTGAAATAGCCGTAGTCGAAGCGTCCGCCGCCGCCGGAAGAGCCCTGTTCGCGCTTGCCGTCGGCTTCCGCGATGACTTGTATCGAAACGCGCACCAGCGGCCGGATGTCGGCCGCCATCATGCCGTCGTGGCGTGCGATCAGTACCACCTCGTATTCGCCGGCCAGCGAGGCCATGACCTGGGTGACGCGCGGGTCGAGTTCGCGCGCGTATTTTTCCAGACGCTCCAGCAGTCTGACCTTGGAGTCGTCGCTCATGGAGGCGATGGGGTCGTGCGGCAGGTAGAGGCGCGGCGTATCGCTGCGCTGCATGGCCTGGGCACTGCGTTCGCTGCCCTGCGCGGCGATGGCGCGGGTGGCCAGCGCCGCCTGCTGCAGCGCCGGCAGGTTGATGTCATCGGAGTAGGCAAAAGCGGTCTTTTCGCCGCTGACGGCGCGCACGCCCACGCCCTGGTCGATGCTGAAGCTGCCCGACTTGACCTGGCCTTCCTCCAGCCCCCAGCTTTCCGCGCGGCTGTACTGGAAATACAGGTCGGCGTAATCCACCTTGTGCGACATGATGCTGCCCAGCACCCCCTGCAGCGCGTGGTGGTCGAGCTGGTAAGGGACGAGCAAGGTGTCGGCGGCGGTGGTGAACAGGGTGCCAGGTTCCGGGCTGGAAGCGGAAGGGAGGGTTTCTGGTTTCATGGTGCGATTCTCGGTTAGCAGCGCCTATTGTAAGGGAAAGGGGTTTCAGTAGGTTATGATTGGCAATCCGCGTAACCGTTCCCTGTTGACTCGTATTCATGACCGATTCCCGCCTGCCGCCAGCGATTTTCCTGATGGGGCCGACCGCTTCCGGCAAGACCGGCCTCGCCGTGGATCTGGCGCAGCGGCTGCCGGCGGAACTGATCAGGGTCGATTCCGCGCGGGTCTACCGCGGCATGGACATCGGCAC
>DAOMFG010000204.1:0-646 GCA_035429685.1 Methylophilaceae bacterium
AACAGGTCTACAATGTCATCCACCCACAGTATTTCCTTGCCGGCCAGAGGTGACTGCACTACTTCGATCTCACCGCGGCTGTAATAGGGGGTGAGCTTGTTGCCGTCCAGCCGGCCGCGCAGACGGCGATAGGCGAGTTCTGGGTAAATGCTGCCCAAGTCAACGGTCACCAGATCGTCCGGCTTGGCATAGAGCGGATAGTGATAACGCTCGCTACGGGTGCGGCTGCCCTTGAGCAAAGGTTCATAGTAGCCAGTGACGAGGCCGGTTTCGCCGCCATCAGGGTTGATCACCTGATAGGGCGCAAACTGATCGCGCAGCAGGGTTCTTGCAGCTTCGGGAGTGGAGGGGGCAAGTTGCAACACGGTTTCGCAGGCGGAGCGCCACATTTCCTGCTTCTTCAGCACCCCGCAGCTTTGCCGCAGGGCGGGCCAGGCAGCCACCAGATTATCCTGCTCGAATCCGGGCAACCTGGACCATTCGGTCTGTCGCAACAAACCGAACTCCGGCCCTTTAGGCAACTCGCCCGGCCTGATTGAAACAGGCGCAGGCACATAACGCTCGGTATCGGGAATTTGCAGCGGCGGCAGGGTGTCGAACGATTCGCACACGCAAGCCTTTGCAGCGGGCGGGACAGACGCGACAG
>DAOMFG010000204.1:668-2897 GCA_035429685.1 Methylophilaceae bacterium
AGGCAGTATCGGTTTTTCCGGCTGAGCGGCACAGGCGGCGAGCGCCAGTAACAATAAACACATGAGGCGGCACGGCATTCTCTAGTGCAGTACGCGCGGCATGGAAAGGGTGAATTTCGGGATCGGCGAGTCGAACTGGGTGCCATCCTCCGCCGTCATATGGTAGCTGCCGTGCATGGTGCCGACCGGTGTGGCCAACACCGTACCGCTGGTGTACTGGAAATGTTCACCCGGTTGCAGCAGGGGCTGCACACCGACCACGCCGAGGCCGCGTACTTCCTGCACCTCGTTGTTGGAATCGGCGATGATCCAGTGGCGGCTGATCAGCTGTGCCGCCATGCTGCCAGTATTGGTAATGGTGATGGTATAAGTAAATACGTAGCGGTTCTGCGCTTCGTCCGACTGTTCCGGCACAAACGCCGTCTCTACCGTAACCGAGAATTCATAGTGTTTGTGCGTAGGCATATGGCTACTTTCAGCTAATAAGGCCAGTGGTTGGAGAGCTCGGTGAAGCAGAATACAATTTCTTGGGCATGCGTTCGGCCAGATAGGCTTCGCGCCCCGCCTCCACGGCCTTCTTCATGGCGGAGGCCATCAGGACCGGGTCTTTGGCCCCGGCGATAGCGGTGTTCATCAGGATACCATCGCAACCCAGTTCCATGGCGATGGCAGCGTCCGACGCGGTGCCAACGCCGGCATCCACCAGCACCGGCACTTTGACAGTATCGATAATGATCTGCAAATTCCACGGATTGAGGATGCCCATGCCGGAACCGATCAGCGAGGCGAGGGGCATCACGGCGACGCAGCCGATGTCCTCCAGCTGTTTGGCGATGATGGGGTCGTCAGAGGTGTAAACCATGACGTCAAAGCCATCCTTAACCAGCGTCTTGGCGGCGGCCAAGGTTTCCACCACATTGGGATACAGTGTGTGCGGGTCTCCCAACACCTCCAGCTTGACCAGCTTGTGGCCGTCTAGCAGCTCGCGCGCCAAGCGCAGGGTACGCACGGCATCGTCCGCAGTGTAACAGCCTGCAGTGTTGGGCAGGTAGGTAAACTGTTCGGGCGACACGAAATCCAGCAGTGAAGGCTCGTCGGCGTTCTGGCCAATATTGGTGCGGCGGATGGCGACGGTCACGATTTCACAGCCGCTGGCATCCAGGGCCGCACGGGTTTGTTCGAAATTCTGGTATTTTCCGGTGCCTACCAGCAAGCGCGAGCGGTATGCCTTGCCGGCGATATTGAGTGTATCCATGTGTTCCTTCAATATTCCTTAGCCACCGCCGACCGCGCCGACGATCTCTAGCCTGTCGCCCGAAGCCAGCCGAGTTTCCGTAAACACGGCGCGCGACACGATTTCGCCGTTGCGCTCAATAGCGATGCGCTTGCCTTCCAGCCCCATTTTTTTCACCAGTTCCGCGACGGTGAAATCGGTGGCGTCAAAACTGCGGGCGTTGCCATTGATAGTAAGAGCAATCAATTTGGTGAAAGAATCCGAATCAAGTAAAATCCGCATGTTTCGCGGGTGTAGTTCAATGGTAGAACGCCAGCTTCCCAAGCTTGATACGCGGGTTCGATTCCCGTCACCCGCTCCATCCAATCAGGTTGCCATTTTAAGGTTCGCATGCCCACCCAGGCAACCGCTTTTATCGGCCGGAAATGGCCGCAACCCAAATACTGAAGATCATGACCCAGACCCCACCGCTAGTCCTCACTTTCGCCGCCAGCGATCCCAGCGGTGGCGCCGGCATGCAGGCTGACCTGCTGACCCTGGCCAGCATTGGCTGCCACCCGCTGTCGGTAGTCACCGCCATCACAGTGCAGGATACCGTGGGTGTAGACAGCGTGCTGGTATTCGATGCCGAGTGGATCGACGAACAGGCGCGTGCCATTCTGGAAGACATGCAAGTGGCCGCATTCAAGCTGGGCATGCTGGGCAGCGTCGAAAACATCGCCGTGATCGCCGAAATCGTTGCTGACTACCCGGACATCCCGCTACTGATCGACCCCATCCTGTCCTCCGGCCGCGGCGACGAACTGGCCAGCGACGACATGCAGGATGCCATGATCGAGCTGCTGTTCCCGCAAGCGACGCTGATTACCCCCAACAGCCTGGAGGCGCGCCGCCTGGCCTTTGCCGACGACAACGAAGAAACCGAGAGCGCCTCGCTGGACGATTGCGCGGCGGAATTGCTGCAAACCGGCAGTGAGTACGTGCTCAACACCGCC
>DAOMFG010000205.1:0-2871 GCA_035429685.1 Methylophilaceae bacterium
CCAGCGTATCGGGTAACATGCCGATCCGGCCGCTGGCCACGGCGACACGCCGGGTATCGTCCTTGCCCGCCACGTCGACCATCACCGCACGGCCGTTTTCGTCAAAGTGAGTGAATTCGCTCATGTTCAGGAACCTTGCCGACAATTTCCGCATCGTAATCGAAATGCCGTCATTCTCCTCACCCATCCGCCGCTGATGTTGCGCACCCTGCTCGCATTTGTACTGGCGATTCAGCCCGCCTTTGCGGCCGATTTGCCCGATCTGGGGGAAGTGTCGCGCCAGTATTTTTCGGACCAGCAGGAAGCGGCGCTTGGGCGCGCCATCATGCGCGACGTCTATGCCGACCCACGTTATCTGGACGATCCCGAAATCGAAAACTACCTCAACCAGCTTGGCTACCGGCTGGTTTCGGTCAGTTCACGCAACCAGCGTGATTTCGTTTTCTTCGTTGTCGACGATCCCACCGTCAACGCATTCGCGATGCCCGGTGGCAACATCGGCGTCCACACGGGCCTGCTGCTTACGGCGCAGAATGAATCCGAACTCGCAAGCGTGATTGCGCACGAAATCTCCCACGTCACCCAGGATCACATCGCGCGCCAGATCGCCGCACAACAGCAGGCCTATTGGCCATCGATGGCTGCCCTGGCACTGGCGTTGCTGGCTTCGCGGTCCAATACCAACATTGCTGGCGCGGCCATCGCCTCCACCCAGGCCTACACGATGCAGAACCAGCTCAATTACAGTCGTGATTTCGAACGTGAGGCCGATCGCCTCGGGTACGAAATGCTGACCCGCTCGGATTTCGATCCGCGTGGCATGAGCACGTTCTTCACTCGCTTGCAACGCGCCAGCCGTTTCTACGACAGCAACGCGCCGGCCTATTTGCGAACCCACCCGCTCACCAGCGACCGAATTGCCGACATGGAATCGCGGAGCGAGTCGACGCCTTACCACCAGGTCCAGGACAGCATCGAATTCCAACTGGTGCGGGCTCGCCTGCGTGCGCAGGAAAACAGCCCGGCTGATGCAGTGCTGGCAGCGCGCGACATCCTAAAGGACAAACGCTACAGCAACGAGACCGCTGCACGGTACACGCTGGCCACCGCACTGTTGCGCGCCCGGCAATTCAAGGAAGCCGAAGCCGAAGTGCAGAAGCTCCTGTCCGGTCCGTACGGCAGCAATCCGATGATCCGGCAACTGGCGGCCTATTCCGCGCAGGCCGCGGGCAACCAGTCACTTGCCCTGCAGCGCTACCAGGCTGCCTGCATGGCCTATCCGGGCTACCGGCCTTTGCAGTATGGCTATATCGCTGCACTGCTGGCCGCCGGACACAACACCGATGCGCTGGCGACCGTCGACAAGCAGCTGGCCCTCTACCCGCTCGACCGGCGCCTGTGGCATCTGGCAGCCCAGACCCACGCCCAGCTTGGCCAGCGCCTGCTCAGTCACAGTGCCCAGGCGGAGGCAGAAGCATTGAGCGGCAATCTGCCCGCCGCAATCGAGCAGATCACCCTCGGCATCAAGGCTGGCGACGGAAATTTCCAGGAAATGTCAGCGGCCGAAGCGCGGCGGCGCGAATGGCAGGCGATGGAGAAAGGCCAGCGCAATGATTAGCCGGTCGGGCGCAAACCCAGCATTGGTGCGGCTGGTAGGAATTTACCCTGTATTTTGGATGGAAAAGTTTGCGCCTGGCCTTGCATCGAAAAAACTAATTCCACTATGCTTCGTGTCATCCATTAGTGGATAGCGCTCGTTGTGATGCCCGTCGGCACCAGGAGCGCTTTCATCAAGATGTCAAAAACAGGAGGATGACTATGCGAAAGTTGCACCACCTATTAACAGCCTGCGCACTGGGCGCAATCACATTGACGGGTAGTGCGCTCGCTGCCGACGCAGCCAAGGAGCCGACCGGCAAGCAGCTCGCCTTCGACCGCAGCAAAGGCAATTGCCTAGCCTGCCATGGCATGCCGACCCAGCCCGACGCCGAAGCCACCGGCACCTATGGTCCGCCCCTGATCGCGATGAGCGCACGCTATCCCGACAAGGCCAAGTTGCGCGCCCAGATCTGGAACGCAATGGACTTCAATCCTTCGACCACCATGCCTCCGTTCGGCAAGCATCAGGTCTTGACGGAACAGGAAATCGACAAGGTCGTTGATTTCATTTACGGCCTGTAATTGTTTTTTCGTGTAGCAAATTTTCTAAACCCAAGGAGACATGCCAATGAATGCACTTCGTAGAAACGTATTGAAAGGCGCCGCCGGTGCGGGCACCGTAGCGGTGGCCGTGGCCGCCGGTCTGTTGAAACCCAACCTGGCAATGGCCGTCGCTCCGCGCAGCGCCTTCGATGCCAAGGACATGGCGGGCGCCATGAGCGGCCTGGGCAGTTCCCCGACCGACTCGAAGGACATTACGGTCAAGGCACCGGGCATTGCAGAAAACGGTGCCGTGGTTCCGGTGGAAGTGACCAGCAGCATCCCTAACACCACCTCGATCGCCATCCTGGCCGAAAAGAACACCACCCCGCTGGTAGCACAGTTCGATCTGTTGGGCGGTACCGAAGCCTATATCTCCACCCGCATCAAGATGGGTTCAACCGCGCTGGTTCGTGCCGTGGTCACGGCTGGCGGCAAGAACTTCACTGCGGCCAAAGAAGTCAAGGTAACCATCGGCGGCTGCGGCGGCTAATCGCCTTCTCGCCTGCCCAAGTGAATCTGTCGAACTGATCAATTTTTAGGAAAGGAAAGCCAAATGGCTGAACCCATGCGTATTCGTGCCACGATGTCTGGCGATGCTGCCGATGTCAAAGTGCTGATGAACCACCCGATGGAAACCGGTCTTCGTAAAGACGCCAAGACCGGTCAACT
>DAOMFG010000206.1:0-2767 GCA_035429685.1 Methylophilaceae bacterium
AAGCCCGAGGCGCTCAAGACCATCGCCGAGGGCCGTATCGCCACGCGCATGGCCGGGTTCGCCGACAAGCTGTCGGTCGATGAGTTACAGGCACTGGTCGATTACGTCTACACGCCGCTGCCGCAGGCGCCGGTGTGGGGCGACGCGGAAATCCGCGCCTCGCGTATCGAAGTGCACAAGCCCGGCAGCCTGCCCGACAAGCCGGCCTTCCATGCCGACATGCTCAACCTGTTCATCGTGGTGGAAACCGGCGACCATCACGCCACGCTGCTCAATGGCGACAGTTTCGAGCCGATCAGGCGCTTCCCCACGCGCTTCGCCCTGCACGGCGGACCCAAGTTCTCGCCGGAAGGGCGCTACGTCTATTTCGCCTCGCGCGACGGCTGGGTTTCCAAGTTCGATATCTGGAACCTGGAATATGTCGCCGAAATCCGCGTCGGTATCAACACGCGCAATATCGCCGTTTCCGGCGACGGGCGCTACGTGATGGCCGCCAACTACCTGCCGCACACGCTGGCGGTGCTCGATGCCGCCGATCTCTCGCTCATTAAGACCATCCCCGCGCAGGACGAGAATGGCCACAGCTCGCGCGTCTCCGCGGTGTATGACGCCGCGCCGCGCAAGAGCTTCGTGGTGGCGCTGAAAGACATCCCGGAACTGTGGGAAGTGAGCTATGACGACAACGCCAAGCCCATTTATCCGGGGTATGTGCACGATTACAAGATGGCCGAAGCCATCGCCATTCCCGGCAAGCTCAACCCGCGCCGCACGCCGCTGGAAACCGTACTCGACGATTTCTTCTTTGACCAGAGCTACGCCTACCTGATCGGCGCCTCGCGCGAAGGCAAGGGGCAGGTGGTCAACCTCGACGTCCGGCGCAAGGTGGCCGACCTGCCGCTACCCGGCATGCCGCACCTCGGTTCCGGCATCACCTGGGAATGGCAGGGCAGGCCAGTGCTGGCCACGCCCAACCTCAAGGACGGCGTGGTGACGGTGATCGACATGCAGAACTGGCAGGTGGTGAAGCAGATCAAGACTCCCGGCCCCGGCTTCTTCATGCGCAGCCACGAGAACACCCGCTACGCCTGGACAGACGTATTCAACGGAGCGACCAAAGACACCCTGCAACTGATCGACAAGCATACGCTGGAAATCGCCGCCACAATCACCCCGGTGCCTGGCAAGACTGCGGCACACGTCGAATTTACCCGCGATGGCCGGTACGCGCTGGTCAGTGTGTGGGAAGACGAGGGCGCACTGGTGGTGTACGATGCGGAAACGCTGCGTGAAATCAAACGGATGCCAATGCGGAGGCCGTCAGGTAAATACAATGTGTATAACAAGATTACACGTTCGACTGGCACCAGCCACTGACATGCAGGTATGTAAACTTGATACATATCAAGGTTCGACTTTTTGGTTCGGCGTAGAGTGTACGCTTGGTGATTAACTCAAATTAAAGGGGGATTGCGATGGCTAAAAACTTTACAACATCCATGGCACGCAACATCTTTTTCGGTGGGTCGTTGTTTTTTTTCCTACTGTTTCTTGCGCTGACATTCGACACCACGCAGAAGCTGCCAAAACGCGACAATAGTCAGAACATCACCGCTGAAGTCTCGCGCGGCAAGAAAATCTGGGAAACGCGCAACTGCATCGGCTGCCATACGCTGCTGGGTGAAGGTGCCTATTTTGCGCCGGAACTTGGCAATGTCTACGTGCGCCGCGGGCCGGATTTCATCAAGGCCTGGATCAAAGGCCAGCCGACCGGAGTTCCCGGGCGCCGCCAGATGCCACAGTTCAACCTGACTGACCAGGAACTCGACGATATCGTGGCTTTCCTGAAGTACGCTTCGGAAATCAATACCAACAAGTGGCCGCCGAACATCGAAGGCTAACCGTCACAATTACCGGGAGATCAAGACCATGCAATATCAGTCTCAGGCTGTGGCGAAGCCTTATTTCATCGCCGCCATCGGCCTTTTCGTCGGACAGATCCTGTTCGGCCTCATCATGGGCCTGCAATACGTGGTGGGGGATTTCATGTTCCCCGAAATTCCATTCAACGTCGCGCGCATGGTGCATACCAACCTGCTGATCGTGTGGCTGCTGTTCGGCTTCATGGGCGCGGCCTATTACCTGGTGCCGGAGGAATCCGAAACCGAGCTGTTCAGTCCCAAGCTGGCACTAACCATGTTCTGGATATTCCTCATTGCCGGTGCTCTGACCATCGTCGGCTACCTGGCAGTGCCGTACGCGACGCTGGCCAGGATCACAGGAAACGACCTGTTGCCGACCATGGGGCGTGAGTTCCTAGAGCAGCCGACGATTACCAAACTGGGCATCGTGGTGGTGGCGCTGGCGTTCCTGTTCAACATCGGCATGACTGTGCTCAAGGGGCGCAAAACGGCGATCAGTCTGGTGCTCGTGCTTGGCTTGTTGGGGTTGGCAGTGTTCTTCCTGTTCTCGTTCTATAACCCGGACAATCTGGTGAAAGACAAGTACTACTGGTGGTGGGTCGTGCACCTCTGGGTGGAAGGCGTATGGGAGTTGATCCTCGGCGCTATCCTGGCTTTCGTTTTGATTAAGGTGACCGGCGTGGATCGCGAAGTGGTGGAAAAGTGGCTTTATGTGATCATCACTATGACGTTGATCACCGGCATCATCGGCACCGGCCATCACTACTACTGGATCGGTGCGCCGGGGTACTGGCAGGTGTGGGGGAGCGTGTTTTCCGCATTGGAACCCATCCCGTTCTTCATGCTGC
>DAOMFG010000207.1:0-2732 GCA_035429685.1 Methylophilaceae bacterium
AAGTCCAGCAGCTTGTCGGCGAACCAGGCCTCGCCCTTGCGCCAGTCCACCAGCAAGTCCTTGACCAGAAAACTGGCGGTCACCATGCGCAGGCGGTTGTGCATGTAGCCGCTCTGGTCGAGCTGGCGCATGGCGGCATCCACCAGCGGGTAGCCGGTACGACCTGCGCACCAGGCCTGGAAATGCGCTTCGCTGCCCGGCCAGCGGATATTGTCGAACTCCTGCTTGAAGCAGTGCCCTTCCATCAGCCGCGGATGATAGTGCAGCAGCATGAAATAGAACTCGCGCCAGATCAGTTCGCTCAGCCACGTCTCGGCACCGCGCCCACCCATGTACCAGGCATGGCTCGCCACGGTGCGGATGGATAGCGTGCCGAAGCGCAGGTGCACCGAGAGGTAGGACGGCCCTTTGAGCGCCGGGTAGTCGCGTGCGGTGTGGTAGTCGTCGATGCGTTCCTGGAAGCTCTCGAACAGCCGCTCCGCGCCGGACATGCCGGCGGGCATCAGGTCGAGCAGGTTGGTGCGCCGGAAGCCGAGCTGCTCCAGCGTGGGCAGGGTGGTATGGAAGTCGTCGCTGCGTGCCAGGGCGGATTCGTGTGTTTCCACCACCAGCGGTTCGAGGTCGATGGCGGTCAGCCGTTTCAGCCAGGCATTCCTGTACGGCGTGAACACTCCGAACGGCTTGCCGGCTTGGGTAAGCACCTCGTCACATTCAAAAATCACCTGATCCTTGAGCTGGCGGAAGGCAACGCCCTGAGCGGCAAGTGCAGAGGTCACGGCGGCATCGCGTGCCACCGCCTGCGGCTCGTAGTCACGGTTGGCATACACCGCCTGCGCTCCCAGCCGCTGCGCCAGCGCCGGGATCTCGTCGCGCGCCGCGCCATGCAGCACGATCAGGTCGCCACCCTTGTCGCGCAGGGCGGATTTCAGCTCGCGCACGCTTTCCCAGATGAATTCGACGCGCCGGTCGGCCTTGTCGGCAAGCCGGTCAAGAATCTCGGTGTCGAAGATGAATACGCAGTAAACCTGTTGGGATGACTTCAGTGCGTGGTATAGCGCCGCGTGGTCGTAGTCGCGAAGATCGCGGCGAAACCAGACCAGGGATGTTTGATAAAGGTGATCAGGCATCGCCGCGGTGGTAGGGATGGTTCTGTAGCACTGACCACGCACGGTATAACTGCTCCGCCAACAGCACCCGTACCATGCCGTGCGGTAGTGTCAGGCGCGACAAACTCCATTGCCAGTGGGCAGCTTGCTTCACCTTGTCGTGCAGGCCGTCGGCGCCGCCAACAGCGAGCGCCACGTCGCGCCCATCGGCCAGCCATTGCTGCATCCTGTCGGCGAGTTGCAATGTGGATGGCTCCTGTCCGCGCTCGTCCAGCGCGATCAGAAAATCACGCCCCGTGGCTTCCAGGATGCGCTGGGCTTCAGCTTCCCGCACCTGCTCGCCGCCCTTGCCGGCGGCGCGCTTGTCGGGCCTGAGTTCGACGATCTCCACTGCGGTTTCGCGCGGCATGCGCTTCAGGTACTCGGCGCATCCTTGTTCCACCCAGGCCGGCATTTTGTGGCCGACCGCGATAATCCGGATTTTCACGCGGCTGCGGGTTTGGCAGTCTGACGGCGGCCTTCGGCGGCGCCCCAGAGCTGTTCCAGGTTGTAGTAGTCGCGCGTGCCTTGCAGCATGATGTGGACGATGATGTCGCCAAGGTCCACCAGCACCCACTCGCCCTCGCGCTCGCCCTCTACGCCGGTGATCGCCACGCCCAGTTCCTTCAGCTTTTCCTGCACGCTGTGGGCCAGGGCCTTGGCCTGTCGGCTCGAGCTGGCGCTGGCGATGATCATATAGGAAGTGATCGAGGTGAGTTTGCTGACGTCCAGCACGCTGATGTCGGTGGCTTTGATGTCTTCCAGCGCGTCGACGACGGCCTGTTTCATGGCTTCAAGTTCCATGGGGTTCCTTCTGGTAGAGGTGATACGTTTGAATGAAATCGGCAACCGCGTCCGGCAGCAGGTAGCGTACGCTGCCCCCTTGACGCAAGCTTGCGCGAATACTGCTGGCGGAGATATCCAGTGCAGTAATGCGGTGCAGCAGGATGCTGCCACCTGGCGACGCGTGCAGGTGGGCAGGATTATCCGTGCCGTGCTGTCGCCACAAAGCGCGCAATTCTTCGGACATGGCGGCTTCGCTCGGAACGGCGCCGGGGCGGTGGGCGACCACGATGTGCGCGTGTGCCAGCAGCTCCCGCCAGCGGTGCCAAGTCGGCAGGCCGAGGAAGGCATCGCCGCCGATCAGCAGGCACAGCGGCTTGTCCGCCCCCAGCTCCGCGCGCAGCTCGCTCAGGGTATCGAAAGTGTAGGACGGCCCCGGCCGGCCCAGTTCGCGTGTGTCCAGCGTGAAGGCGGGATTTGTGGCGATCGCCAGCCGGGTCATGGCTACGCGATGGGTTGTTGTGGTCTGCGGCTGGTCGCGGTGCGGCGGGCTGGCGGCGGGCACGAAGTGCACGTTCGCCAGGTGCAGCTCATCGTACAATTCCTGCGCCATGCGCAGATGGCCGAAATGGATGGGGTCGAAGGTACCACCCAGTATGCCGATGGCTTGCAACTAGCTGCGAACCTCGCCATTGCCCAGCACGATGAACTTCACGCTGGTCAGTCCTTCCAGCCCCACCGGGCCGCGCGCGTGCAGCTTGTCGGTGGAAATGCCGATCTCCGCGCCCAGTCCGTACTCGAAGC
>DAOMFG010000208.1:0-2701 GCA_035429685.1 Methylophilaceae bacterium
CGGTCTCGGACAAGCTCCGCGCACACCTGCTGTCCCAGGGCGTCGATGGCATCCCGGCGAACAACACCGCAGTGTTCAATGTCCTCCAGGACCACGATCATCAACGACGCCAAGGCGCTGGTGCATACCGTGAGCGATACCGCCTACCTGGTCAGCCCCGGCGTGTTCCAGCGGTATGCGCAGGAGCACCCACAGGTTGGCACGCTGGCGAAGCAGGAAAGCCAGCAGGATTGGCAGTGGGTGCAAAAGCGCTTCGAGCGACTGCAACTGCATCGCAAGCAGCCCAACGGGCTGAACATCTGGACCTGCGAAGTGACTGGACCTCGGAAGTCACGACGACTACATGACTATCTGCTGAATGACTTCGCCAATCTATTCGCTGAATGCCCACCAAACAATCCTTATCTAAAAATTATCGGTGAGTAAGGCAGATACACATCGTGTGCGCAGAGAAGCATTTGGCTACCCGTCGCCACACGCCTTCGTGAGCAGGAGTTACGACGACATGCCCATGAAGCCGACGAAGCCATCGACCTCGACTAACCACGGCATCCAGTCTCCGCTGCCGTCGCTACTGGAACCATGGCACGATCGCGGATGTCCTCGTGCAGGATGCGGCGCATTTCGATGATCGCCGGTGCGGTTCCCTGGACACTGTGCGCGGAACGGACGATTTTTTCGGATACGGCACCGTCCAAATGGGCGCTCCAGTAGGGCACTAGGCCGTCGTCAGATTTGGCCAGCGGAACCTCGGGATCGAGGTGGCCGATGATCGAGTGATAGCGTACGCACGGCGAAATTGGCAGCCCGGAGGCGGCTTGGACGAACGGGTCGGAGCGGTCGAGGTTGTCGATGCTATTGGGTAGCCTGAGCTTATCCCCGCCGGCCTTCGCCGCCTCGCCATGGGCGAGATCGTCCAATACGTCGGCGAAGCCTTCCAGCAGGGTCAGCGGCAGGCGCACCAGGCGCCCGACAAAGCGTCCCAGGCGACCACCGGCAACCTCGGTGCCGCGGTGCGGGGCTGCTATGAAGATCGCGCGTTCCACTTGGGGAAGCGGCTCGAAGTGCATCAGCGGGCCGACCCGCTCGCGCAGTCGCTGCAGTCTGCCATCATCGAATTCGCGCCCGGCCAGCAACTGGTTCCACAGGGCATCGCCCCCCGACGAGGACACCATCAATCGCGAGATCACGCCCCCCATGCTGTGACCTATCAGCACCATGTCACGGGAGGCCGCAGCGCTGCCCTGCGGATCGAAGTGCCGCAGCGCCTCGTCCAGCGTCTGACGGATCGCGTGGTGGTTCAGTGCGATTGGCATGTTGGTCGGGTAGTAGAACTGCCAGACCTGGAACCGGCTGCGAATCTCCTCGTCGCCCATCAGTTCGTTGGCCACGTTGACCCAGGCCTCCGGATTGCTGGCCAGGCCATGAATCATCAGGATGATGCGGCGATCCGGATCGTAGGGCTGCATCAGGTACAGGTGCGGGCGCTCGATGCCCTGCTCACGTCCGAACAGACCGCGCAGCGATTGCCTGCTGAAACCCGAGCGCGCCAGCCACAGTCCGTAGCCGGCGGTGAAGTTCGCCGCCAGCGGCACATCCTGTCCATGCAGTTCGATCTTGGCATCCCGGTATGGGTCGTGCGCGGAAAGCGCGACCTCGCGGGTGGACAGCACCTGGGCGAGGTTTCCGCCAGAAAAGCGCAGCAACGCAGTGATTGCCGCCGTCGGCATTTCGCTCCATGCCTGGCCTGGCCTGGCCTGGCCTGGCCGCCGCTGCGGTCGTTCGGTTCCTGCGCCGTTGGCGTCCGCTACCGCCGTCGTCACAGGATCAGCGGCCATCACCGCCACCAGCTCGGCACCGAAACCGTCGCGTCGAAACGTGCTGCGCAGCCCGGCGAACGACAGCGACGAAGCCGGCAACAGTTCCTGCGGCAGGATTTCCCGCGCCCGGCCGGGGGACACCACATCCGGCTGGTCGAGCATCACCACCCACGGCCCATCCCTGAATATCGTCTTCGCATTCGCCAGCGCCTTGCCGCGATAACTGGCGAACACGAGCGATGCCGCCTCCTGCACGGCCAGGTTGTAATAGTCGCGCACCTGGGTCTGGCGATCCTCAAAGGCGCGCGCGTCCGGCGAGCGCTCGCTGAAGAACAGGTAGGCATAGGCATGCCGGGCCACCTCCAGCCAGGCGTTCAGGCGCGGATCGCCGGTATCGGGCGCGGCTTCTTGTGCGCTGCCCGGCAAAGTCTGCGGCAAGGTCTGCGCCTGCTGTAGCCACAACTCCGACAAGGCCGACAGGCGCTGCTCGCTGGCCAACCCCTGAACATCCAACAGGGCATGGATGCACCCGGCGGCCTCCGGCTTCGCACAGGCACCATCGTCCAGACCGGCAACGCGGATCGCCTCAAGGGTGGCGGCGCTGAGCTTGCCGCTGGTCAGGATGTCGCCGCGCTTAAGCGTGATGTACTCGCCGGGCGTCATTGCGGCGACTTCCACCGCCGGTTGGAATTCGCGCAGAACCGCACAACCGCTCAGCAGCAGCGAGGCCACCGCCAGAACCACCAGCGTTGCGTACCGGCTTCCCATCGCGCTACCTCGTCGTTGGCGATCGGGGCTTGCCTCGGGTTTTGGCGTGTTGCGCGTACTCACGGGATATCGCCTCCAGCCCCCCTATGGCGAAGTGGTACAGGTGGGTCGCA
>DAOMFG010000209.1:0-2676 GCA_035429685.1 Methylophilaceae bacterium
GCTCGGAGGCTTCCGGGTGGAAGGTGATGATGTTGGCGCCGGCCTTGGCGAAGTCCGGGATGATGCGGTCTACCGGCTTGACCATCAGGTGCACGTCGATAATGGCATCGGTCAGTGGACGGATCGCTTGGCAAACCAGCGGGCCGATGGTCAGGTTGGGTACGTAATGGTTATCCATCACATCGAAGTGGATGATGTCGGCGCCGGAGGCGATGACGTCGGTGATTTCCTGGCCCAGCTTGGCGAAATTGGCGGAAAGAATGCTGGGGGCGATGCGGAATTGCTTGCTCATGATGGCTCCATCGGAAAGTCGCAAAAATTGCATTTTAACCGCAATCGGCAGGCTCTAACAGCCTGAAATTGTTGCTTAAGCACGGCCGATACTGGAAAATTGCAAAATGCATCTGTTCACCCTTGGCGTCAATCACACCACCGCCCCCCTCTCCATCCGCGAACATGTCGTCTTCCACAGTGAGAGCCTGGGGCAGGCGTTGCATGATCTGGTTGCACACCAGCCGGTGAAGGAGGCCGCCATCCTTTCCACCTGCAACCGCACCGAGCTGTACTGCAACACCGACCAGCCGCAGGCGGCGCTGGACTGGCTGGCGCAATACCATCGCCTGCAGCCGGATGCGATCCGGCCTTATTCTTACACCCTGTCCAGCGGAGATGCCGCCAGGCACGCCTTCCGCGTTGCCGCCGGGCTGGATTCCATGGTGCTGGGCGAACCGCAGATCCTCGGCCAGATGAAGCAGGCGGTAAAGGTCGCCGAACATGCCGGCACGTTGGGTACGCTGCTGCACAAATTATTTCAGCGCACTTTCGCCGTGGCCAAGGAAGTGCGCACCACTACCGACATTGGCGCCAGTTCGGTATCCATGGCCGCTGCCTCGGTCAAGCTGGCGCAGCGCATCTTCGGCGACCTCAAGCCGCTCAAGGTGCTGTTCATTGGCGCCGGCGAGATGATAGAACTGTGCGCCGAACACTTCGCCGCGCAACGTCCGGCCGCCATCATGGTCGCCAACCGCACTCTGGAGCGCGGCGCGGCGCTGGCCTCGCGCTTCGGCGGCAAAGCCATCCTGCTGGCCGAACTGCCGGAGCAATTGGCCGACTACGACATCGTCGTCACCTGTACCGCCAGCCAGCTGCCCATCGTCGGCCTGGGGCTGGTCGAGCGCGCGGTAAAGGCGCGCAAGCGCCGCCCCATGTTCATGGTGGACTTGGCCGTGCCGCGCGACGTGGAAACCGAAGTGGCCGCACTGGACGACGTGTTCCTCTATACCGTGGACGATCTCGCCCAGATCGTGCAGGAAGGCTTGGGCAACCGCCAGCAGGCCGCGACCGAAGCCGAAGCCATCATCGACATCCGCGTCGACAACTTCATGCACTGGCTGCAAACTCGCGAGGCCGTCCCCACCATCCGCGCTTTGCGCGACCAGGCCGAACGCGTGCGCCGTCATGAGGTGGAAAAAGCCCTCAAGCAACTGGCGCGAGGCGAAGACCCGCAGCGCGTGCTGGAGCAATTCAGCAACACCCTCACCAACAAATTCCTGCATGCGCCCAGCCATGCGCTCAACACCACGACTGGCGATGATCGCGATGCCTTGGAGTCGCTGCTGCGCCAGCTTTACCAGATCCTATGAAACCCTCGATACAGAAAAAACTGGCGGGTCTGAGCGACCGTCTGGAAGAGCTCAATCGCCTGCTGTCCAGCCCCGACGTGACGGCCGACATGGACAACTACCGCAAGCTGTCGCGTGAGCACGCCGAGCTTGGCCCTATTGTCGAGCAGTACCATGTTTACAAGCAGATCGAAGCTGACATCGCAGCCGCGCAGGAGATGGCGGCAGACCCGGAGATGCGCGAGTTCGCGCAGGAAGAAATCGAGGCCGGCAAGGAAAGGCTGGAAGCCAATGCGCTGGAACTGCAAAAGCTGCTGCTGCCCAAGGACCCCAACGATGAGCGCGGCATTTTTCTGGAAATCCGCGCCGGCACCGGTGGCGACGAATCGGCGCTGTTCGCCGGCGACCTGTTCCGCATGTATTCGCGCTACGCCGAACGCCAGCGCTGGAAGGTCGAGGTGGTGTCGGCCAGCGAATCGGAACTGGGCGGCTACCGCGAGATCATCGCCAAGGTCGACGGTTTCGGCGCCTATTCGAAGCTGAAATTCGAGTCCGGCGGCCATCGCGTGCAACGTGTACCGGAGACTGAGACGCAGGGCCGCATCCATACCTCGGCTTGCACTGTTGCCATCATGCCGGAGGTGGATGAGATCGCCGACGTGGAACTCAACCCGGCCGACCTACGTATCGACACCTTCCGCGCCAGCGGTGCCGGCGGCCAGCACATCAACAAGACCGACTCCGCAGTGCGTATCACCCACCTGCCCACCGGCATCGTCGCCGAATGTCAGGACGGGCGCTCGCAGCATTCCAACAAGGCCTCGGCCATGAAGGTACTTGCGGCCCGCATCAAGGACGTGCAGGTGCGCGAGCAGCAGTCCAGGGAGGCCGCTACGCGCAAGAGCCTGGTTGGCAGCGGCGACCGCTCCGAGCGCATCCGCACCTACAACTTCCCGCAAGGCCGCGTTACCGACCACCGCATCAACCTGACGCTCTACAATCTCGACAAGGTGCTCGCCGGCGATGCGCTCGACGACGTGATCGAGCCGCTGAT
>DAOMFG010000210.1:0-2644 GCA_035429685.1 Methylophilaceae bacterium
AGATCTGCATAACGTGCTGACTGATCCATCGCTATCTCCTCTTGATTAAATGTCTAAAAATTTTTACACAGGAACGCTTGGATTGCGTTCAAGGTTGTTAACACTATACAAGCACTTTTCCATAAGTAACAGTCAGAGTTTTTGATTGATATGATAATATTTTACTTATGATTCACTTTACCCTTCGCCAGCTGAATGTCTTCGATGCCGTCGCCCGCCATCTCTCCTATTCGCGCGCGGCCGAAAGCCTGTACCTGTCGCAGCCGGCTGTCTCCATGCAGATCAAGCAGCTGGAGGAAAGCGTGGGCGTGCCGCTGCTGGAACAGCTGGGCAAAAAAATCTACCTCACCGCGGCCGGGCGGGAATTCCACAACCATGCCCGCGCCATACTGCAACAACTGCAGGACGCCGAAGCCATGTTCGCCGAACAGAAAGGCATGAGCGGCAAACTCGTCATCTGCGTCGCCAGCACCGCCAGCTACTTCACTCCGCAACTGCTGGCCGAATTCTGCAAGCGCCACCCCAAGGCGGAAGTTAGCCTCAACGTCACCAACCGCGAGCAGCTACTACAGCATTTGGCGCACAACGAAATGGACATGGCCATCATGGGGCGCCCGCCGGAAGGGCTGGACCTCGATGCCACGCCGTTCATGGAAAACCGCCTCGCCATCATCGCGCCACCCAATCATCCTTTGGCAGGAGAACGCAACATCCCGATGTCACGCCTTGCGGAGGAAACCTTCCTGGTGCGCGAGCAGGGTTCTGGCACCCGCATCGCCATGGAGCGCTTCTTCGCCGAAAAGGGCATCCGCCTTACCACCGGCACCGAGATGAGCACCAACGAAGCCATCAAGCAGGCGGTGCAGGCCGGCATGGGGCTGGGCATCCTGTCGCTGCACACCGTTTCGCTGGAACTGGAAACCGGCCGTCTCATCGTATTGGACGTGCAGAACTTTCCCATCCTGCGCAACTGGTACGTGGTGCACCGCAAGGGCAAGCGCATGACGGCCGTGGCACAGGCATTCAAGGAGTTCCTGCTGGAAGAGGCAGACGCTCTGGTGGGAAGCGCTGCCTAGTCGGCAGCCCATACCCCACTTTGACTCAACGACACCAGCACCGCAGCAACTCCACATCCACCCAGCCATTACCGTAGGCCTCCCCCGCCAGCACCTCGAATGGCGCCTGCGGCTCGCCCAAGTCGCTCAGCACGGCCAGCGCGTCGTGGAAATCCTCGCCTGCAGTATAGCCGTTGACCGTGACCAGCGTCTTCAGTCCGGCGCCCAGACTGGCCTTGAGGCCGTTGCGTGAATCCTCGAACGCCAGGCAGGATTCTGGACCCAGCCGCAGCTCGCACAGTGCCCATTCATAGATGTCCGGCGCCGGCTTCTTGGCCGGCACGATATCGCCGGCGGCGATGACCTCGAACCAGCCCATTGCGTCTTCTTCCAGGCTGTAGCGCAGCAGCGCGCTGACGTTTTCCGGCGTGGTGGTGGTCGCGATCGCCAAGCGTAGCCCGGCCAGTCGCGCCTCGGCAATCAGCCGTTTGACGCCGGGCCGCATGGGGATGCGCCCCTCGGCCAGCAAGCTGGTGTAATGGCGCGTCTTCGTCCGGTGCAGTTCGGCGACGAGGTCGTCGAAATCCGCCGGCTTGCGATAGTCGGGGAGGAAGCTGTCGACATAGTAGCGGATGCGCTCCTTGCCGCCGGTCACGGCCAGCAGTTTGCCGTAGAGCTCGACATCCCAGTCCCAGTCCAGGCCAAGCTCCCGGAAGGCCAGGTTAAATGCCGGCCGGTGGCCATCGCGCTCGGTATCGGCCAGAGTGCCGTCGACGTCGAATAACAAAGCTTGCAGCGTCATTTCATTCCCTCGCTCGCAAAAAAAGGCGGCCGGGGCCGCCTTTATGAACCATACGGCTTACTTGACGATGGCCGCCAGCTCGCCCTTCTTGTACTTCTCGGCCATCCTGTCACAGGAAATGGCCTTGATCTTACCAGCTTGGCCGGCAGAACCAAAGGCTTCGAAGCGCGCCTTGCAGATGTCACTCATGGCCTTGGTGGCGGCTAGCAGGAACTTGCGCGGGTCGAGTTCCTTGCGGTTCTGCTCCTGCCCCAGGAAGCGGCGCACCGCGCCCATCGAAGCGATGCGCAGGTCGGTATCGATGTTGACCTTGCGCACGCCATGCTTGATGCCTTCGACAATCTCCTCCACCGGCACGCCGTAAGTTTCGCCGATGTCGCCACCAAACTCGTTGATGATCTTCAGCCATTCCTGCGGCACCGAAGACGAGCCGTGCATCACCAGATGGGTGTTCGGAATGCGGGCGTGGATTTCCTTGATGCGCTGGATGGCCAGCACGTCGCCGGTCGGCGGGCGGGTGAACTTGTAGGCACCGTGCGAGGTCCCGATGGCGATGGCCAGTGCGTCCACCCCGGTAGCCTTGACGAAAGATGCCGCTTCCTCCGGATCGGTGAGCAGGCTGGAATGGTCCAGCACGCCTTCAGCGCCATGGCCGTCCTCTTCGCCGGCCATGCCGGTCTCCAGCGAACCCAGACAGCCCGGTTCGCCTTCCACCGAGACGCCGATGGCGTGCGCCATCACGACGACCGAGCAAGAAGAACGGACGTTGTAGACGCAGCTGGCCGGC
>DAOMFG010000211.1:0-2631 GCA_035429685.1 Methylophilaceae bacterium
TGCCCGACCTTGATCTCAGCGCCCATGGCCTGCAGGCCCTTGATGTGCTGGTCTACCGGCCGCGCACCGATGGCGCAACCGCCAGGCAAGCTGACATGGGCTTCGCCGCAACGCGCCATCAGCGGCCCCAGCACCAGCACCGATGCACGCATGGTCTTGACCATTTCATACGGTGCGGCAGGGTTGTCGAGACCGGAAGCATCCAGCGTAACGGTGTCGCCGTCCTGTGCCACCTTGACGCCCATCTGTGCCAGCAGCTTGAGCATGGTCTGGATGTCGTGAAGTGCCGGCATGTTGGTCAGCGTTAGCGGTTCCTTAGTAAGCAGCGCCGCGCACAGGATCGGCAGCGCCGCGTTTTTGGCACCGGAAACCCGCACTTCGCCCTGCAGCCGCTGGCCGCCGGTGATGACTAATTTGTCCAAATCAGGCCGCCTCTAGCAATTTTTTTAGTTCGCCGCTCTGGTACATCTCACGCATGATGTCGGCGCCGCCGACGAACTCGCCCTTGATGTACAACTGCGGGATGGTCGGCCAATTGGCGTAAGTCTTGATGCCCTCGCGAATGTCGGGATCTTGCAGCACATCCACAGCAACATAATCCTTCACGCCGCAGGCCTGCAGGATCTGCGCAGCCACGCCTGAGAAACCGCATTGCGGAAACTTGGGGCTGCCCTTCATGTAAAGCACCACCGGATTCCGTGTCACCTGCGTGCGTATTCTTTCCTGTACGTCCATTTTCACTTCTCCAGACTTGCCCAAATTTCGGGCGTAAATGTGCGCATCGAAAGCGCATGAATTTCCTGCCGCATGCGCTCGCCTAGTGACTGATACACCAGTTGATGTTGTTGCACCTTGCTCTTGCCGACGAATTGCGGGCTGACGATCACCGCCTCGAAATGCTGGCCGTCGTTGCCCTGCACCGCCACGTATTCGCAAGGCAATCCCTGCATGATATAAGCCCTGACTTGATCGGCACTCGGCATGATCAGCCTCTCAGCTTGTAACCGCTCTTGAGCAATCGCAAAGTCGCCCATGATAAGGCGAAAAAGCTGATGGCGACAACGGCGAGGCTAACACCGGGATCAATATCACCCTGACCGAAGAAGCCGTAGCGGAAACCGTCTATCATGTAGAAAAACGGGTTGAGGTGTGACACCTTCTGCCAGAACGGTGGCAACGAGTGGATCGAGTAGAACACACCTGACAGGAAGGACAGCGGCATGATGATGAAGTTCTGGAACGCCGCCATCTGATCGAACTTGTCCGCCCAGATACCTGCAATAATGCCGAGCGCACCCAGCATGGCGCTGCCGGCAATGGCGAAAGCCAGCGCCGCCAGCGGATGCGCCAGCGGCAACGGGATGAACAGCAGCGCGACCAGATATACCCCCAGCCCCACCACCAGCCCACGAATGACGGAAGCGGCAAGGAATGCGACGAAAAACTCGCGGTAAGACAAGGGCGTCAGCAACAGGAATACGATATTGCCCATGACCTTGGCCTGAATCAGGCTGGACGAACTGTTGGCAAAGGCGTTCTGCAGTACCGACATCATCACCAGGCCGGGGATCAGGAAGGCCGTGTAGCTGACGCCGGAATACACCTGCACCCGGCCTTCCAGCACGTGCGAGAAAATCAGCAGATACAGCAGCGCGGTGATCACCGGCGCCGCCACCGTCTGGAAGCTCACTTTCCAGAAGCGCAGGATTTCCTTCTTGAACAGCGTCCACATGCCGATCATTGCCGCACGATCTCCATAAACACATCCTCCAGGTCGGCCTCGATCAGCTGCATGTCTTCGACCTTGATTCCGGCCTCACGCAGCTGCGCCAAGACACCCTCCAACTGCCCGACCTCATGCAGCGCCAGCGTGCAGTAGCCGCCCTCTTCTGAGCGCAGCAAGGGCCGCAATCCGGCCGGAATGTGCAACGCATCCAGCCGGAGGCGCAAGCTCTTGCCAGCATACCGTTGCAATAAAGTCCGGGTATCGTCAAGCGCCACGATCTGGCCCTGCTTCAGCATCGCAACCCGCGAGCACAGGGCTTCGGCCTCTTCCAGGTAATGGGTGGTAAGGATGATGGTGTGGCCAGCGCGGTTGAGCTGCTTGATGAACTCCCACAACACTTGGCGCAGTTCCACATCTACCCCGGCGGTCGGCTCGTCCAGCACGATCACCGGCGGCTTGTGCGCCAGCGCCTGGGCGATCAGCGCGCGCCGCTTCATGCCTCCCGACAGGCGGCGCATATTCGTGCCAGCCTGACCGAGCAGGCCGAGACCCTCGATCACCTCGTCGATCCATGCGTAATTTTCCTTGCCGCGCCCAAAATAACCAGCCTGAAAGCGCAACATCTCGCGCACATTGAAAAACGGGTCAAACACCAGCTCCTGCGGCACCACGCCGAGCGCTTTTCTGGCGAGCTGGTAGTCATTCACCACATCATGCCCCATCACACTCAGCTTGCCACTGGTAGGCCGTAGCAGACCGGCAAGCAAATTGATGAGAGTGGATTTTCCGGCGCCATTCGGCCCTAGAAGAGCGAAAAACTCGCCTTGCTCTATGGTTAGATCAACCCCCTTTAGCGCCTCAAAGGTGCCGAAAAACTTGTGAACCTGATCAATCTTGATCGCGGG
>DAOMFG010000212.1:0-2565 GCA_035429685.1 Methylophilaceae bacterium
TAGCCATAACGGCACGGGCTGGAATGGACAGCTGGCCGTCGGCAAGCTCGACACGCTGCCGGGCTGCTGCAAAGCCTGTCGGATGGCCTTCTCTTGCGCGGCCTCATCGGCAGGCAGATTGCCGACCGGCATTCGCGTCTGGATCAGGGCATGCACCAGCCGTTCATAGCGCACCGACAATCCGGGAAAACGCTTGAGTATGCACATAGTCGCCTGCTGGTTGCGGACAATCAACGGCAAGCCAGGCTCCACATCAATCGCCGACAGGGCGACCAGCCACCAATAAAGATCACGGTTAAGGGATTTTTCGGCAAACAGGTCGATGCGTGACGGAAGACGCAAGACCTCGCCATCGCGCCACGACAACTCGCTTTTTTCTCCACTGCCGGCCACGCGCTGCAACCAGCGCCGCCGCGCACCATGCCGGGTGGCAGGTGCGGCCGAAATACTCAGGCCGGGATCGCCGCCCAGCGCACGAAAAAAGATGGCAGCAGCCTTGGCAATATCCTCCAGATCGACCGCCGCATCGGGATACCGCTGTTCGGCCGCCCGTGTGATGAAGCGGTGCCAAAGTTCGCCAATGTATTCTTCCATGGGGAGAAATCAGCGGCCGAACGTGGCGCTCACGACCTCATTCAGCGCCTCGACAATTTCCAGGTCGTCAGTCAGTGTTTCCACCAGCGCCGCCCGACATGCACGCAACGGATCGCAACCATCCTTGATGAGCGTCGCGGCGTAGACCAGCAGCCGGGTGCTGGCGACTTCTTCCAGGTCATGGTCGCGCAGGGTACGGAAAGCATTGGCAATCCCCACCAGCCGCTTGGCGACCATCGCATCGACGCCGGTTTCGCCGACCAGAATGGCCTCTTCGTGGGCGGGATCGGGGAAATCAAACGACAACGAGACGAACCGCTGCCGTGTCGAAGGTTTCATGCCCTTGAGAAAATTCTGGTAGCCGGGGTTGTACGATACCACCAGCATGAAGCTGGGCGGCGCATGCAGCAGTTCGCCGGTACGGTCGATCGGCAGCATGCGCCTGTCGTCTGCCAGTGGGTGCAATACGACCGTCGTATCCTTGCGCGCCTCGACCACTTCGTCGAGATAGCAGATGCCGCCCTCCCTGACGGCTCGGGTCAACGGGCCATCACTCCAGATGGTCTGGCCGTCTCCGATCAGGTGGCGGCCAACCAGATCGGCGGCCGTGAGATCGTCGTGGCAAGCCACGGTGTAAAGCGGCAGCTTGAGCCGCGCCGCCATGTGCGAGACGAAGCGCGTCTTGCCGCAGCCGGTCGGCCCTTTGATGAGTAGCGGCAACCGGTTGCGCCAGGCGCGCTCGAACAGTTCGCACTCATCGTCCGTCGCCTGATAAAAAGGCAGATGCTCCATCGTATCTCCTCCAAAAACCGAATTCATTTTAGTCCGACCAGATAGGCAATGGCGATCATGCCGCCGACCAGTAGAAAATAAGCCAGGATGATGCCGCGCCACAGCCAGCCGGCATAACGCAGGCCCATGAAATAATTGGCTACCATCTGCCCCTTGATCAGCGCGATGGCCAGTAGCGCCAGCATGACTCCTTTGCCCGCCAGGCCGGCTTCGCCGATCCCCAACGTGGCCAAGGTGAGCCCAACCAACAGCAGCCAAATCATCGTGGAAAAGCGGCGAGATTGAAAGTGCATGCTCACCTCAGCGTATCACGTAGACCAGCGGGAATAGGATGATCCAGAGCAGATCGACCATGTGCCAGAACGAGGCACCGGTTTCCACTCCGACATAATCCTGCGCGTTGTAGCCGCCGCGCCGCGCCTTGTTGATGACGAATGCGAGGATGATCATGCCCATCAGCACGTGCATGAAATGAAAGAACGTCAGTGTGAAATAGAACATGTAAAAATCATTGCTGTCGAGTCCGATGCCAGCGGCGAATTTTTGCCGGAACTCCCACAGTTTGACGAGCACGAACACTCCACCTAGCAACCAGCCAGCGACCAGCCAGCGGACACAGTCACGCGACAGCCCCTGTCTGATCGCCGAGACTGCACGAACGACAAAGTAGCTGCTGGTGATGAGCACCAGCGTGTTGATCGCACCGGCTGTTCGGCTCAAGTTGAGTTGCGAAGCATTGAACAGTTCGACCTGATGTGCGCGGGTGAATGCGTAGACCGCGAACAGCACGCCGAACACCAGCATCTCGGCCAGGATGAAAATCCAGATGGCGAGATCGCCCGGAGGACCATCCTGCTCCGGGATGGTCTGCGTCAGAATTCGTTCAGTGGTCATCTGGTTGGCATTGAAAACAAAGAAGGGGGCACGGCCCCCTTCTCTTTCCATGCAGTGGTCAAGCTGGCTCAGCCGGCTTTTGTTTCGCCCTTGAGGAAGAAGCTGGACACATAAGTCAACAATCCGATCAGGAACACCAGCCCGGCACCTTCGCGCATCCAGTAGAAAATGGCGACTTGGGCCTGCGTATCCATAAAACTCATCGGATGATCACCCATGCGCTGTAGCCATGTTTGCAGGATACCCGCACCAGTGAGGAACAGCGTGATAAAAACCATGGCAATC
>DAOMFG010000213.1:0-2536 GCA_035429685.1 Methylophilaceae bacterium
GTGTTTCATTTCGACCCGCAGGATGCCCCGCCAGGCCTGATCAATTACTGGGGCTATGCCCCGATCTCCTTCTTCGCGCCCCATCCGGCCTATAGCTGTAGCCGCGACCCCCTCGCCCAGCTGAACGAGTTCCGTGACATGGTCAAGGCTTTGCACAAGGCCGGGATCGAAGTCATTCTGGATGTCGTCTTCAACCACACTGCAGAAGGCGACCAACGCGGTCCGACGCTGTGTTTTCGCGGGTTTGAGAACAGCACCTACTACATGCTGGAGCGAGACCGGTCACGCTATGCCAATTACAGCGGCACCGGCAACACGCTCAACGCGGATCATCCCGTCGTCCGCAGGCTGATTCAGGACAGCCTGCGCTACTGGGTCCAGGAGTTCCATGTCGACGGCTTTCGTTTCGACCTAGCGTCGATCCTCGCCCGGGATTCCACGGGAGCGCCACTTGCGAATCCGCCGCTGCTGTGGGATATCGAAACCGATCCTGTTCTCGCCGGCACCAAGCTGATCGCCGAAGCATGGGATGCTGGCGGCCTCTACCAGGTCGGCAGCTTCATTGGCGACAGCTGGCAGGAATGGAACGGCCGCTTCCGCGACGATGTGCGCGACTTTTTCCGAGGCGAACCCGGCAGCGTCGGCCGCTTCGCCAGCCGCCTGCTCGGCAGCCCGGACATCTACGGCCATGAACAGCGGGAAGCGGAACAGAGCATCAACTTCGTCACCTGCCATGACGGCTTTACGCTGAATGACCTCGTCTCCTACGACCGCAAGCATAACGAAGCCAATGGCGAGCAGAATCGCGACGGCGCGAACGACAACCGCAGCTGGAATTGCGGCGCGGAAGGACCGACCGATGATCCCGAAATGGAGCGTCTGCGCAACCGGCAGGCCAGAAATCTGCTGACCGCAACCATACTCTCACTCGGTGTGCCGATGATCCTGATGGGCGACGAAGTCAGGCGCACGCAAGGGGGCAACAACAACGCCTACTGCCAGGACAACGAAATCAGCTGGTTCGACTGGACGCTACTGGAAAAAAACGCCGGCCTGCTCCGCTTCGTTCAGCTGCTCGCGGCCCGCCGCGTTCGGCGTGATACCGAAGCCGAGCAGCAAAGAATGAGTCTGAATCAACTGCTCCGCAATACCAAGCTCGCGTGGCATGGCGTAAAACTCCACCAGCCCGACTGGAGCGACAATTCACATAGTGTTGCCTTGACCACTGGCATAGCCAAGGACGCCCCGCTGGTCCACATTATTTTCAACGCGTACTGGAAGCCGCTGGAGTTCGAGCTCCCGCCGCTCGATGGCAAGACCCGCTGGCGGCGCTGGATCGACACTGCGCTGGATTCCCCCGACGATATCGTAGAATTCGGCCAGGCGCCGCCAGTCGATAGCTTTGTGTATCTTGCGGCGGCGCGAACGACTGTCGTGCTGTACGCGCCGATGGCATCGACTTCTGGAGGCTCCGTCCCGGAGGTAACGTAGGGTGGCAGTGGCGTGGCACGATTCTGTAGCCAACCTTCAATGGTTCTTGATCTCCCGGCTATCCAGTTCGGTTTTAAAGCTGCTTGCACCATGGTCACGCCGGCCAAATGCCGCCCTGCGCTGATAAAAGAATTCAAAGGACAGGGTTTGTTCAGGATCCTGCGTGGGCGGCGGGGGAAAGAGATTAAATGAAGCCATCATGCGCAGCACCACGTTCCTTGCCTCGACAGCCTTGCCCAACAGTTCCGGCACGGAATTGCTCATCGCACTACTCCTCTCAGATCGTCTTTGAAGTACTTTGCCAATGCAATGGCTGCAACTAGGCCAGCGCCAGGGAGCCCGTGGCAAGCAGGGCACCCAGGCTGGCGCCAGCCAATACGTCACTGGGGTAATGCAGCCCCAGCACCACCCTGGAAGCGGCGACCAGCAGCGTAAACGGCACCAGCAGCCAAGCCAGTGCCGGGTAGTAAGCCAGCGCAATCACGCTGAACAGCACGGCATGCAGCGTATGGCCGGAAGGGAAACTGAAACGATCCAGCGGCGCCATGCCGACTTTTACGGTCTGGTTGACCTCGAACGGGCGAGGACGCAGTGTCCGTCCCTTGACGATTTTGTAGACCAGCGTCCCGCAAACGCCCGTCGTCGCCATATGCAGCACCGGCAGTACGCCAGCGGCGTGCTCGGTCATGAGGATGCCAAGCATGAGAATGCACCAGAACATGCCATCGCCCAATCGGCTTACCAGGCGAAACAGCAGACGAACCCAGCGATAACGGCTGGTGCGATTGAAGCTGAGGCAGAGCAGCGTATCCAGCGCGTGCATGCGGCTGAGGTAAAGAGAGCGATCAGGCATCTGGCGGCTCCTGTAGTATTGTGTGTGAATACCCCTTCATCTGGCCGTAAACCGTTTCCCGGGAATACTGGCCCGTTGCAGCGCCGAACTCCCGGCCAAGCGGGAAAGTGTCATTGCCAATGTCTGGAAACCGCTGCGGAGTGCTTGCCATGGCGTAAGATTCCCATGCAAGGATGACGGCGCAGTGACGTT
>DAOMFG010000214.1:0-2532 GCA_035429685.1 Methylophilaceae bacterium
CTACCACCGGCTGTTGCTCAACCTCGGCGCCTGGCTGGAAAACGAACGCTGGCGCGATGCCGGAAGCGTTGAATGCAGCGTTCTGGAAATCGCTCAGACCATGCTCGCCAAGCGCCACAAGCAGTTCAAGAAGCACGGCCAGCGGCTGATGCACGCACACCCGGAAGAACGCCACGTCACGCGCATCGCCGCCAAGAAACTGCGCTATGCCGCCGAGTTCTTCACCGGGCTCTTCCCCGTAGCGAGTTCTCATGACTTCCTGCGCCCGCTGGCAAAACTGCTGGATGTCCTCGGTATCCTCAACGACATCGCCGTCACCGAAAACCTCATCCGCCGCCTCATCGGCGGCCACCCCAACCGCCCACTCGACGAATCTCTGCACCTATTCACCGGCTGGAATGCCTGCAACGCCATGCACCGGCTGGAAGGCATGGAACGGGCCTGGAGCGCCTTCGCAGGACAGAAGCCATTCTGGGTCTGAACACGGAACCAGGGTGCTGCGCCCCGATAATTCAACTACACTTTCGCTGTCTAATCTCTTGCCATGGAGTCATCATGAACCTGGAAAAAGTAGTTTTCGGCTTCTTCATCCTGCTGGCGATGACGCTCAATTTCGGTTTTTTCATCGGCGACATGGCCGATCCGGAGTTCCACCATCCTTATGAGCTTTTTGCCGCTATCGTCGTCAATCTGGTTGCGACCGTGCTCAAATTCGGCGACCGCACGCAGGTCGGCGCCATCCACCTTTCCACCAGCCTCGTCGCGGACCTGCAACTGATTACCGCCGCAGTGGTCTGGGTCGCATACAGCGGCTTGGGAACGGACATTCCGGCCGGCATCATGGTCAGCATCGTTTCGCTATCGGGCGGCGCCTTCCTGGCCAACGTCACTTCCGTGGTACTGCTGATTATCGAAACTATCATGCTGCGCCGTTAATTTCCGGCATCCCGTGAACAGCATTTTCTTTCTTATCCTGCGGCGCATGCGCGCGCCGCTGATTACGCTGATTGTCAGCTACACGATCGCGATTTTAGGTTTTACCCTGGCACCCGGCGTGGACGCGCAAGGCAACCCCTGGCAGATGAGCCTGTTCGAGGCGTTTTACGTTGTCAGCTACACCGCCACCACCATCGGCTTTGGCGAAATCCCGTACGCTTTCAGCCAGGCGCAGCGGCTATGGATGACGTTTTCCATCTACTTCACCGTCATCGCCTGGTTCTATGCTATCGGCAAGATCATCGCCCTGATGCAGGATCCGGGACTGCGCCATGCCATCACCGTCGCACGCTTCGCACGGGCAGTGCGGCGTCTGGGCGAACCCTTTTACATCGTGTGCGGCTATGGCGGCACTGGCAGCCTGCTGGTGGAAGCGCTCGATCGTCTGGGCATCCGTGCCGTGACCGTAGATATCTCCCAGGAACGCATCAATGAACTGGAATTGCAGGATTACCAGGCTCCTGTGCCCGGTCTTTGTATGGATGCCAGACTGCCCGACAGCATGATACAGGCCGGCATCCTGCATCCGCTGTGCGGAGGCGTCGCCGCGCTCACGGATGACGACCAGGCCAATCTCGCTATTGCCGTCACGGTCAAACTGCTTAAACCGGAACTGAAGGTGCTGTGCCGTGCGGAAAATCAGGAGACCGCCACCAACATGGCTTCTTTCGGCACCGACCATATCATCAACCCCTACGAGCTGTTCGGCGAGCATCTGGCTATGGAGGTGCATGCGCTCGGCACCTATCTGCTGCACGAATGGCTGACCGGTGTGCCGGGCAGCGCACTGCCCGCTCCCGCCTGCCCCCCCATCGGCAAATGGATCGTCTGCGGCTTTGGCCGCTTCGGCAAGGCCGTGGTCTCAAACCTGCAGCGCGAGCACATGCAAACCGTGGTTGTCGAGGCTGACCCGCAATTGACCCATTGCGACGACTGCATTATCGGCAGCGGCGCCCAAGCACGCACGCTGATCGAAGCGGTTATTGAAGATGCCATCGGTATCGTGGCCGGCACCGACAACGACGTCAACAATCTCTCCATCGTCATGACCGCACTGGAACTCAAGCCCGACCTGTTCGTCGTCATCCGCAAGAACAAACGCCACAACGCCCCGCTATTCCAGAAATTCAGCGCCGACATCACCATGCAACCGAGCGACATCATCGCGCACGAATGCCTGGCGCATCTAGTCACCCCCGTGCTGGCACAGTTTCTCGCTCTCGCACGCAGCCAGAGCAACGCCTGGGCCAATGCACTGATCGGCCGGCTGGTCGAAACCGTAGGGGAAAACGTGCCGGAAACCTGGAGAGTCACGCTCTCCGGCGAACTCGCACCGGCGGTCATCAACCTTCTAGGGCACGGCAAAACCGTGCTGCTGGAAACCTTGACCAGCGACCCGGCCAACCGCGAAACGCGTTTGCCGCTCGTGCCCTTGCTTCTGCTGCGCGGCGGCGAAACCATCCTGCTGCCGGAACCTTCCCAATCCCTTGAAAAGGATGACCGCATTCTGTTCTGTGGCAAAAACAGCGCAAAATC
>DAOMFG010000215.1:0-2516 GCA_035429685.1 Methylophilaceae bacterium
ATCTCGCGCCACGATCCGAGCGCCCATGCCGAGGTCCAGGCTATGCGCGATGCCGCGCAACGCCTGGGCAACTACCGGCTGGTGGGTTGCACCCTGTACGTCACGCTGGAGCCTTGCGCGATGTGCGCCGGCGCCATCCAGCACGCCCGCATTGAACGGCTGGTGTATGGCGCGTCAGACCCCAAGACCGGCGCCTGCGGCAGCGTGGTGAACCTGATGGGGGAAGGCCGCCTCAACCACCACTGCCAAGCCGAAGGCGGCGTGATGGCGGAGGAATGCGGGCGGCTGCTCAGCGATTTTTTCGCCGCCAGACGCGGGAAATAGCTTCATAACGCATGCCGTACCAAACCAGAAGCAACACCAGCCCCAGCAGCAGCAAGTGCGCCACTCCGGCGTAGGCGCTGACCACGGCCAGTTTGGCAAAAGACTTCGACAACAGCATTAGCGGCAGAGCCGCAAGCGCGAGCGCTAAAAATACCAGCATCATGATGCGTCTCCTTTCATTCAAAATTAAGCAATATCGGCACCATTCCCGGATACGCTATAGTAGGGTCGTAATATTGCAAATCAATGGCAAGCCCCAAATAAAAAACCCGCCTCGCGGCGGGTTTCTCGTGCCACAAGTCAGAACATCTATTCGCGTTCGCCCATCAGCGCCATCAGCAGCTGCAGCAGGTTGATGAACAGGTTGTAGATATCCAGGTAAATCGCCAGTGTCGCCATTACGTAGTTGGTCTCGCCGCCCTGCACGATACGGCTGACGTCGTACAGGATGAAGCCGGAAAACAGCAGCACGGCCACACCGGACAGCGCCAGTGCCAGCGCCGGGATCTGGAAGAACAGGTTGGCCAGCGAAGCGACGATCAGCAGGATGATACCCACCAGCAGGAAATTGCCAAGGAAGCTGAAATCCTTCTTGGACGTGGTAGCGATGCCGGCCAGCGTCAGGAAGATGATGCCGGTGCCGCCGGCGGCCAGGGCTACCAGTTGCCCGCCGTTCCGCAGATGCATGGCAAGTTGCAGGATGGGGCCGAGCATCACGCCCATGAGGCCGGTCAGCACCAGCAGCAGCACAACACCCAGTGCGCTATTACGATTGGCCTGAATGCCAAAAAACAGGCCGAACATCGCCGCCAGTGCGCCCAGCCCGAACATGATCGGATGCTGTGCCGCCCAGGCGAAATTCATGGTCATGCCGGCGAGCGCGCCAATGACCGTCGGCACCATGGTCAGGCCGAGCAGCATATAGGTATTGCGCAATACCTTGTGGGTACCGCTCTCGAGAGCGTGAGTGGATCCGATGACTTGGTAATCAGATTGCATTGCTGAAATTCCTTTGCGTTGAAAAACTGCGGGTAAGACTAGCGGAAAGGCCTAAAAGTTTCAAGGCCAGGTTCAAGCCAGGTTCAAGTCGCCTTCGGCGACCCCCAGATTGGCCACGGCATGCACCGCACGTATGAAATCGGGGTCTTCATGCAGTTCCACGACGCTTGCCGGGTGCTGACGGCCATGCATGCGCGCCAGCCGCGCCAGGCTGATACCGGAGATTTTCCACTTAAGGTTTTGCAGCAACTCGTCCGCCAGATCGGGGCGGTTGCAGATCAGCACCACGTCGCAACCCGCATTGAGCGCGGCCTCGGCACGCTGGGTGACGCTGCCGGCCACCACCGCGCCCTCCATGGCGAGATCGTCGCTGAAAATGATGCCCTGGAAACCCAGATGCTTGCGCAATACCTGTTGCAGCCAGATGCGGGAAAACCCGGCGGGATGCTCGTCCACCTTGGGGTAGATCACATGCGCCGGCATCAGCGCCACCATGCCATCGTCGATCAGGCGGCGAAATGGTACCAGATCGTCCTGTTCAATCTGGCTGAACAGCCGTTCGTCCACCGGAATGTCCACATGCGAATCGGCAGCCACGTGGCCGTGGCCGGGGAAATGCTTGCCCACCGCCGCCATGCCGCCACGCTTCAATCCGTTCATGAGGGCGTGCGCCAGTTCGGCGATCGCTTCTGTCTTGCGATGGAACGCGCGGTCGCCGATGACCTGGCTGTTGCCAAAATCAATATCCAGTACCGGGGTGAAGCTGAAATCCACGCCATACGCACGCAATTCGGCAGCCAGCACCCAGCCGGCCGCCTCCGCCAGTTGACGGGCGCGCTTGGGATTGCTGTCCCAGATCCTGCCCAGTTCGCGCATGGCCGGAATGCGGGTGAAGCCCTCGCGGAAGCGCTGTACCCGGCCCCCTTCATGATCCACGGCGATCAGCAGCGGTGGCTGCCTGACGGCATGAATCGCGGCGGTCAGTGCCTTGAGCTGTACCGGCGACTGGTAATTGCGCGCGAACAGGATCACACCGCCGACCAGCGGGTGCTGCAGACGGCGGACATCGTCCGCGTTAAGTTCGGTGCCTTCAATGTCCAGCATCACGGGGCCGAGTGACATAATTAGGGCGTGCTCACATTAATTTCGCGTCTGCGACGGGGGCGATTTGGGATGCCATCCGCGAAGCAAGA
>DAOMFG010000216.1:0-2514 GCA_035429685.1 Methylophilaceae bacterium
CCTCCGGCCACGACCAGCCCCAGGCGCTGCTTGAGCGTCTGCAGCCTGGTGCCCAGCCGGTGGGAATAAAAATAGGCATTGCTCATGACCTTTTTCACGTAGTCGCGTGTTTCCGTAAACGGGATGGTTTCGGCGTAAATCGCACCCTCCATGGCTTCCGCCGGCGCCCAGCGCCTGGCGCGCCCGGGGCCGGCATTGTAGGCTGCCGTCGCCATCACCGGCTGACCGTTGAACTGGTCCATGGTGTAGCGCAGATAATGCGTACCGAACTGGATGTTGGTGTCGAGCTGGTTGACCATGCCGTGGCTGTAGTCGCTCATGCCGATGCGCCGGGCGATCCATTTCGCCGTGGCCGGCATCACCTGCATCAGGCCGGCAGCGCCGACCGCAGATCTGGCGCTGCTGATGAAGCGGCTTTCCTGACGGATCAGCCCGTATACCCACGCCTCGTCCAGGTCGTTCTCCTTGGCACGCGCCTCCATCATCTCGCGATAGGGCGTGGGATAGCGCAGGTCGAAATCATGCGTCAGCGTAGTCTTGTCCGCGGTGTTGATGGCGACATCGTACCAGCCTTCGCGAAACGCCACTTCGGCGGCGGCGATCAGTTGTTTGTCGTCCATGCTGCGCCGGGCCCAGGCCCATTCGCTGCGCGCTTCCCAGTTCATGTCGAGGCCGCGCAGTTCCAGCGCGCGCTGAACGCCGGGAGAATTGCGCATGGCACGCACTTCGTCGTCGCTCGCCTTGTAGGAACTGGGCGGCGCACTCATGGCATCGCCCAGCTCCTCCTCCGCCAGTACGCCGTAGAAGCTGCGCTCGCGCGCCAACGGCACCAGGATGGCATTGGCCGCGCCGATCTGGCCTTTCTCCTTCAGCAGGCGGGCTTTCCAGTAGCGCCAGATGGGGTCTTCCTGCATGCTCGCCGGCATGGCGGCAATCGAGTCCTGCAGCGCATCCCAGCGCTTCACACGCAGCGCGGCACGCGCGCGCCATGCCATCTGCTCTTCGCTGAGCGGGGCATCGGCCGCGTTGGCAAACCAGTCCAGCGCCGTCGCATCATGCCGCCTGGCGGCGTACAGCGCCATGCGCCCCCACAGGTAACGCTGATCCGCCTCGCCATAGGCGCTTTTCATCTTCTGCCACAGTTCCAGCGCCAAATCCGGCTGCGCGCGCCACACCCGCTCCAGTGCGTGCAGGTTCAGTTCCCGGCCAAACCGGCTCTTGCTGCTGACAGTCTTTTTCTCCAGGGTGCGCTGCGGGTTCTCATACACCTTGTCGAGCAGCTTGAGGCTGGCGCTATCGGATTTATCAAGATATTTGAGGACGGATCTGGCAGTGGAAACCTTGCCCTGTTGCAGCACCAGGCGAAAACGCGCCCACAAGTCCTCCTGCGTCAGAACGCCGCGGTCGGCCATCTGTGCGAACAGCTCATCGCAGGCTGCCGGCTGTTCAGCGCTCAACCACAGCGGGCGGCCCTGCTGCAACGCGGCGTCATCGCCCTGGAGCGCGCGGCCAAGCACGGCATAGCAGGTGACGCTGGCATCCTCTGCCGGGAGGCGGGGCAGCGCGTCGAAAAAGGTGTTCCAGTCCCTGCGCTTGCCCAGTTTCTTCAGCCATTCGGTGCGGATGCGCTCGGAAAACGGCAGATCGTCATAACGTTCGAGAAACGCCTGCACCTCCGCCTTGTCGGCCTGCTCCAGGCGCAGCAACATGCGCCAGTATTCGACATAGGGAGCGAGGGAATAATTTTCCGCCTGCAGGCGGGCGGAGGATGCCACGAGGGCAGGCTCGTCGGCGGACTTGTAGGCATCACGCGCGGCGACAAAGACTTCCTGCGGGCTGCTGTCAGCCCATACCGGGCTTGCCGAAACAAAAGCAAGCCAGAAGAAAATCCATGCGTGCCGCATCGTAACGATCAAAAATTCGATGATTTATAGATTTTCAAGAATATCACGCACATCTTTTTCCATGCCGGGCAAATGATGGTGTATCGTCCGCCAGACAATTTCCAGGTCAACCTTAAAATACCCGTGAGCTATCTGGTTACGCAGCAAGTAGGCATCACCCCATGGAACTTCCGGATGCCGGACCACGAAATCAGGATGGTATCTTTCCAGGTTCCGGGACGCCTCGCCAATAACCTCAAAGTTCCTGATAACGGCATCCTGGGTTTTCTCATCCTCAAGAAAATCCGCCTCCGTCATGTCCTCGACATATTGAAAAATTCTCTGAATAGCCACCAGCACATGGTCAAGATAATCGGGGATGCGTAACTGGTCGGACCTGCTCATAGCGGGGCAGCTTCCGACAGAACCCTGTCCCTGAATTTCTCGGGCAAGGCTTTCGGCGTCAACACGTCCACCGGCACCCCCAGCATGGTCTGAAGCTTACCCTGAATCCTCGCCAGATCGAATAATGTCGTCTGAGGCGTAGGGTCGACCAGCAAATCAAGGTCGCTTCCATCCCTGTCTTCAGCATGCAAGACCGATCCAAATAGGCGCACATTGCCGGCGCGGT
>DAOMFG010000217.1:0-2444 GCA_035429685.1 Methylophilaceae bacterium
CCAGCAGCGCCTGGCCGATACAGTTGTTGACCTTGTGCGCGCCGGTGTGATTGAGATCTTCGCGCTTGAGGTAGATCTGTGCGCCACCGAAGTGGTCGGACAGACGCTTGGCGTGGTAAATCGGGCTAGGACGGCCGACGAAGTGCTTCAGGTCATGCTCGAACTCGGCCAGGAATTCCGGATCGTGGCGGTAGCGCTCGTACATCGCGCGCAATTCCTCAAGGGCCTCGATCAGCGTCTCCGCCACAAAGATGCCGCCATAGGGGCCAAAATGGCCGCGGGCATCGGGAAAGTCATACACCTGCATCAAGCACTCCTCGCATGAACGCGGCGATTTTGTCCGCGTCCTTGATTCCTTTTTCTCGTTCCACCCCGCCGCTCACATCCACCGCATAGGGACGCACGCGCCGAATGGCTGCGCCGACGTTGTTGGCATTCAAGCCGCCGGCCAGAATAACCGGCTTGGGCAGGTTTGAAGGAATCAAATCCCAGTCGAACACCTGCCCGGTGCCTCCCGCCACACCTTCCTGCCAGGCATCCAGAAGCAATGCCCCGGCCGAGGCAAAATCGGCTGCGTATTGTACCAAATTTAGCTCTGGCCTGACGCGTACCGCCTTGATATAGGGGAGATTGAAGGACTGGCAGTATTCGGGAGATTCATCGCCATGGAATTGCAGCAAGTCCAGTCTCACCTTGGCAAGCACAGCGCGTACTTTGGCTGGCCCGGCATCCACGAACAGACCTACCGCGGCTACGAACGGCGGCAAGCTCGCCACGATCTCAGCCGCACGGTCAACGCCGACATGGCGCGGGCTGTTGGCATAGAACACCAAGCCGATGGCATCGGCGCCGGCGGCAACAGCCGCATCAGCGTCCTCGACGCGGGTAATGCCGCAGATTTTGGTACGAGTGCGCATATTCGACAAGCTTAGTCCTTCAGAGCATAGATGCCCGGCAGATTACGCCACCAGCCGTGCACATCCATGCCACAGCCAAATACGTAGCAATTGGGTACGGTCAGACCGACGAAATCGGCCTGCACCGGCTTGGGTCGGCCGGTTTCCTTGGTTGTCAGCACCGCGATCGCAACGCGGGAAGCACCTGCTTCCAGGCATTTTTGCCGCACCGCGGCCAAGGTATGGCCTTCGTCCAGGATGTCGTCCAGCAGCAGCACGGTACGGCCACGCACATTTTCGCCCGGCGTGACTTTCCAGATCAGATGCTGCCCGCTGGTACCGTTGTGGTAACGGCTGGCCTGCACGTAATCAAACTCCAGCGGGAATTGCAGCCTTGGCAGCAGCCAGCCAGAGAACACCACCGCCCCGCCCATCACACATAGCACCAGCGGCGCACTGTCGCCTAACTTTTCTGTAATCTCCTGCGCCAGTCGGTGCACTGCCGCGTCCACTTGCCTGGATTCATAGATCATTTCCGCGTTCTGCAGAAGTTGCTCAGGAGAGATGGATGAGGACATGCTATCTCGGCACGGTACGCAAATAATCGGCAAATTTCCTGCCGATTTCCGGATGGCGCATGGCGAACTCGACATTCGCCTGCATGTAGCCAAGCTTGCTGCCACAGTCGTAGCGCCTGCCTTGGAATGGGTAGGCCAGCACCTGCTCTTGCGCCATCAGTGCAGCGATGCCATCCGTCAGCTGAATTTCGCCACCCTTGCCCGGCGACAACGCCTCCAGACAGTCGAAAATGCGCGGATTGAGGATGTAGCGACCCACCACGGCCAAGGTGGAAGGCGCTTCCTGCGGCTGCGGTTTTTCCACGATACCGCGCACTTCCAGCAGGCTGGCCGCGATCCCATGGGCATCGACGATACCGTAGCCGGAGGTTTCGCTGCGCGCCACGGTTTCCACTCCGAGCAGGGATTTGCCGTATTGCGCATACAAGTCGGTCATCTGCTTCAGTACCGGCGGATTGCCGTCAATCAGATCGTCGGCCAGAATGACCGCAAACGGCTCGTCACCCACCACCGGACGTGCGCACAGCACGGCGTGCCCCAGGCCCAGCGCCTCGGCCTGGCGGATATAGATGCAACTGACATGGCTGGGCAGGATGCCACGCAGTTGTTCCAGCATTTTCTGCCGGCCGCGCGACTCCAGTTCCGCTTCCAGTTCGTAGGCCTTGTCAAAGTGATCCTCGATGGCCCGCTTGTTGCGTCCGGTGATAAAAATCAGCTCGGTCACGCCCGCCGCAATCGCTTCCTCTACTGCGTACTGAATCAGCGGCTTGTCAACGACAGGCAGCATTTCCTTGGGGCTGGCCTTGGTCGCCGGCAGGAAGCGCGTCCCCATACCGGCCACCGGGAATACTGCCTTGGTGATCTTGTTCAATGCGGCTCCTTCAATGCACCGTTGTCGAAACGGGCACCATGATCGAGTCGGGCGAAACACTGTGGATATCGCACGTGTATTCATCGAACCAGGTTTTCA
>DAOMFG010000218.1:0-2435 GCA_035429685.1 Methylophilaceae bacterium
TCGGCCGCACCCGAACGCGCCGGAAGGAGTTGAGCGCAGCGCGGCGATGGCAGCGTCGGACTCCAGGCTGGTGTCGATCAGGTCCTCGGTCAGCGCGCCGACGATGCCGTTGCGCCCGGCATAGACCTTGCCAATCCTGTCCGGATGCTTGCGCGCGGTCTGGATGACACCACAGGCAGAAGCATTGATGACAGCGGTGACGCCGCCGGATTGGGCATAGAACGCATTCTTCAGTTGAACCTTAGCCATGATGCACCTCCGCTTTGAACAATCAGAACGCCGGCTTCTCGTCGGCGTTATTGTAGCGTTCCACGCCGGCGAGGATTTCCTGGCGCGCCTCGTCCAGACTGCCCCAGCCGTCGATCTTCACCCACTTGCCCTTGTCCAGGTCCTTGTAGTGCTCGAAGAAGTGGGCAATCATCGTCAGGCGCCAGCCGGAAACATCGTTGTAATCCTTGAAGTGGCTATACAGGCCGCATACCTTGTCTACCGGCACCGCCAGCACCTTGGCGTCGGGGCCGGCCTCGTCGGTCATCTTCAGCACGCCCAGCGGGCGGCAGCGCACCACCACGCCGGGGATCAGCGGCACCGGCGTCTGCACCAGCACGTCCACTGGGTCGCCGTCTTCCGACAGCGTGTGCGGGATGTAACCGTAGTTGCAGGGGTACTGCATCGCCGTGCCCATGAAGCGATCGACGAAAATGGCGCCGCTTTCCTTGTCCACTTCATACTTGACCGGGTCGCCCTGCATGGGGATTTCGATAACGACGTTGAAGTCGTCGGGAAGATTCTTGCCGGATGGTACATTGTTGAGAGCCATGATAATGATCCTTCAGTAAATTGCCATTAAGTAAAATTCAAAGCATCGGCTCGAATCGGCCGAGGGACGGGTCGTAAGCCACCAGGTCACCGCTATCGATATCGAAATACCATCCATGCAGGGTCAACTGACCTGACTCGACGCGTTCCCGAATCCACGGGAAAGTCATCAGATTTTCAAGGGATACCAGTATGGAAGCTTCTTCGCAGGCATGGCACTGCTCCTGGGCGCTGGCATCAGGAAACTCGGCGAGCACCCGCTGTTTTGCGCGGGCGGCGATGTTGACCCAGTTGCCCATGAAGTCCCCCTGCGTCCCGTCCATCAATGCGCGAACGCCCCCGCAACTGCTATGCCCGAGGACGATGAGATGGGCCACGCCCAGCACGTCCACGCCGAACTCCAGCGCGGTACTGACGCCATGCAGGCCAGCGCCCCTTTCATAAGGCGGCACCAGGTTGGCGACGTTGCGCACCATGAACAAGTCGCCGGGCTGGCAATCCAGCAAAATCGCCGGGTCGACCCGCGAATCGGAACATGCGATCACCATCGCGCTGGGGTTCTGCCCCTCTTTCAACCGACCGAACAGCTCCTGATTCCCAACAAAATAGTTGTCGTGGAAGCGCTTGTACCCCGCGATAAATTTCTTGATGTCAGCCATTTGTCCTTTCTACCTCTTGGCGGCACTCGGCCACCACTTGCTGCGGGATTAGCCGCAATGCCAGGATCACCAGCCCGGGCACGATCACCAGGCCATCCAGATGGCCGAGCACGGGGATGAAATCCGGGATCAGGTCGAACGGCAGCAGAGCATACCCGATCGCCAGCCCCAGCAACACCTTCGCCAGCAACGGCGTGTGTGGATGCCTGAGTACCCGCCGGTAAACAGCCAGCTCAGTTTTGAGCCGGACCGCCGTGTCGCGCAGCAACCCCATTAAAGCTTGATGTCGCGCCCCGTCAACTGGCGCAACGCCTCGCGGTACTTGTCGCTGGTCCTCGCCGCCACCTCGGCCGGCAGTTCCGGCCCCGGCGCCTGCTTGTTCCAGCCGGAAGCCTCCAGCCAGTCGCGCACGTATTGCTTGTCGAAGCTGGGCGGGTTGCTGCCGACCTGGTACTGGTCGGCCGGCCAGAAGCGGGAGGAATCCGGCGTCAGCGCCTCGTCGATCAGGTACAGCGTACCCGCCGCATCCAGCCCGAACTCGAATTTGGTGTCGGCGATGATGATGCCCTTGGTGAGCGCATACTCCGCCGCCGCCTGATACAGGGCGATGGCGGTATCACGCACCTTGGACGCCAGCTCCGCGCCCACCAGCGCCACCGTCTGCTCAAACGTAATGTTCTCGTCGTGCGTGCCCAGCTCCGCCTTGGTAGACGGGGTGAAGATCGGCTGCGGCAGCCTGGAGGCTTCCTGCAGGCCCGCCGGCAGGGCAATGTCGCACACCGTGCCGGACTTCTGGTATTCCTTCCAGCCCGAACCCACCAGATAGCCGCGCACCACCGCCTCGATCGGCAGCGGCTTCAGCTTCTTCACCACGATAGCACGCTCGCCCAGTTGCGCATGCTCAGCCACGTCCTTCACCACTGATTCCGGCGCGATGCCGGTGAGGTGGTTGGGGAT
>DAOMFG010000219.1:0-2386 GCA_035429685.1 Methylophilaceae bacterium
TATGCCACTGCCGATTGGCCCGGGCGGTCGTAAAGCGCGGGAAAAATGCCACGACGCAGTATGGCTTTCTTGCGTGCGCAGCCGGCGCGAGGCCGTGGGACGTTCAGGCGCCTGGCAGGGCCGTCACGTAGTCGTGTGCGAGATCGGGAAAATCGGTGAATAGGCCGTCGACGCGCAGCTGCCGCACCACAAGGTCGAGCAATTCAGTAAAACTGTTGATGCCTGCCGGCAATTCGTCGCGGCGCAAGGTATAGGGATGCACGACCAGCCCCTGTGCGTGCGCCAATTCCACCAGCGGTGAAAACAGCGGATTGCCAGCGGCTGATTTACCCAGATAGAGATGAGACAGCCACGGGCCGATGCCCTGCGCATAGCTTGCGACATACGCGACACCGGCCTCGGTGCGCAGGAAGTCGTAGTCGACTTCGCTGTCTTCGCCCCAGTCGTTCTCGCCAATGAGCTGGATCAGCGGCAGCGTGGTCGCGTACTCGTCGCGCAGCGCGCGCAGCGTCCTGTCGTCAAAACACTGCAGGAATACCTGTTCGGGTCGATTCCAGTAGCCCGAATCCTGCAGCACGCGCACCACGGCGGCAGTCAGGTCATGGCCCTCACGCCGGTGCCAATTCGGCGCCTTGAGTTCAATGTACAGGCCGGTGCGGCAGCCGCGGCTGTGATCCAGGCCGGCAAGCAGCGCGATTTCTTCCGCCAGCGTGGGTACCTGGAACAGGCCTGGCTGCACCGGAAAGCGCTGCGGGTAGACTGCCTGGCCGTTTGCGTTGCCAGCCGGATGTATGCGCTCGTGCACACGTAGCTGGCGTATCTCGTGAAGATCGAAATCGATCGCGTGGAACCGGCCATCTGCGCGCGCGCGCTGCGGAAAACGCTGCGCCACGTCGGTAGTCGCATCGAGATAGATATCGTGCAGCACCAGGGGCGTGCCGTCCCTGCTCAATACAACATCCTGCTCGATGAAATCTGCGCCCATCGCATGGGCGAGGGCCTTGGCCGCCAGGGTGTGCTCCGGCAGGTAGCCACTGGCGCCGCGATGGGCGATAACGAAGGGCTGCTTGTTACTCATTGCGGGGCAAGGACGCGACGAATCATCCAGCGGATGACGACATCGCGCCCCGTATTGCTGCTGGTACTAAGGCAGGGCTGCTATCCAGGCGTCGTCCTCAAACCATTTCTTGCGCAGCTGGGTCAGCACGCCGGTTTTCTCGTACGCGCGCAGGTAGTTGTCCACCAGATTGAAAAACTGCGCGTCATTCTTGCTGATAGCGATGCCTATCGGCTCCACCGTCAATGGCTTGTCCAGCGTCTTCAGGCCGGCATCGGGGTAGCGCATCACCGCTAAAATACACTGTGTCATATCCGCCACCAACGCATCCGCCTTGCCGTCGATCAGCATCGCAACGCCCTCGTCATAGCTGCCGGTTTCAGTGAGCGTGGCATCGGGCGCTACTGTTTTTACAAAATTGGCGTGCGTGGAGTTTTTCAGCGCCAGCAGTCTTAAGCCTTTCTTGTTGAAGTCGTCCACCGAGGTGATGGTTTTCAGCGCCGAGTCCTTGGTCAGGATAGACATGCCTGACATCATGTAGGGTCCGACGAAAGAGACTTTTTCTGTGCGCTCCGGCGTAATCGACATGTTGGACAGGATCAAGTCGATTTTATAGTCTTCCAGCGCCTGCAGCAGATCGCCAAACGGCATTTGCTTGATCTCCAGCTTCACATTCATGGCCATCGCCAGCGCAGTTGCCACGTCTACATCGAACCCCATCAGGCCGCCCTCGCGGTTGACCATGGTCATCGGCGGTTGGTTGCCGGACATGCCCACTTTTAAAACCTGGAAATCGATGACGCGCTGCAACGCGTCGCCGGCGACGGCTTCAAGTGACAGCGCCATGGTCAGGGCCACCAGGCCAGACAGCACTATTCGCTTTATTGCTTTAATCATGGTGAATTTCCCCAGTAATCCGTTTGTTGTATTAGAAAGCTTATCTGGCGATTCTTGACGGAATGCGCGCGAACGCGGACAAGTGAGCGGCGTTTTTCCGGCGGCCTCAGTGTATGTCCGTTCAACGAAGAAACCAAAACCTTTTGCGCTCGCCGGGTATCCGGCGCGCTACATCACGCAATGCTTGGCGTAACTGGCCGTCTCGTTCGCGGTCCAGTCGCCCTTGGGCTTGTCGGCCAAATCCTCGCACCAGGCTTTAGAGCCAACGGTGGTGGCTTCCAGTAAGCAATTGCGTGCGAAGGTCATCGCATCTGAACTGCTCCATTCACTCTTGGGTTGTGCCTTCTTTTGCTCGCACCATTTTTCGCTGCCCGGCTCTGCACTGCAGGCTGCCAGCAGCAGCGCCACTCCGATGAGTACGATCGTTCGCAT
>DAOMFG010000220.1:0-2385 GCA_035429685.1 Methylophilaceae bacterium
GCAGCTCGCTGGTCGGCGAGGCTTCCAGGCCGCGTTCGCAGATGGGGAGGAATTCCTCGCGGTTGTAGGCGATGCCGCCGCCGCTGCCGCCCATGGTGAAGGAGGGGCGGATGATCGCCGGGTAGCCGATGGCCGCCTGCACCTGCAGCGCCTCTTCCAGGCTGTGCGCCACGGCCGAACGGGCGGAGCCGAGGCCAATTTTGGTCATGGCCGCCTTGAACTTCTCGCGGTCCTCGGCCTTGTCGATGGCTTCCTTGGAGGCGCCGATCAGCTCCACGTTGTACTTGGCCAGCACGCCGTGCTTGTCGAGGTCCAGCGCGCAGTTCAGCGCGGTCTGGCCGCCCATGGTGGGCAGCAGGGCGTCCGGGCGCTCCTTGGCGATAATCTTTTCCACCACCTGCCAGGTCACCGGCTCGATGTAGGTGGCATCGGCCATCTCCGGATCGGTCATGATGGTGGCCGGGTTGGAGTTGACCAAAATGACGCGGTAGCCCTCTTCCTTCAGCGCCTTGCAGGCCTGTGCGCCGGAATAGTCGAACTCGCACGCCTGGCCGATGACGATGGGGCCGGCGCCTATGATGAGGATGGATTGAATGTCTGTACGTTTTGGCATGGTGGTTCTTATCGTTTGTGACTGCGCATCAGGTCGATGAAGCGATCGAACAGATAACTCATTTCGTGCGGCCCCGGGCTGGCTTCCGGATGGCCCTGGAAGCTGAACGCCGGCTTGTCGGTACGGGCGATGCCCTGCAGGCTGCCGTCGAACAAGGACACATGGGTGGCGCGCACATTGGCCGGCAGGGTCGCCGGATCGACCGCGAAGCCGTGGTTCTGGCTGGTGATGAACACGCGCTTGTCGTCCAGGTCCTGCACCGGGTGGTTGGCACCATGATGGCCGAACTTCATCTTGACCGTCTTCGCCCCGCTGGCCAGCGCCAGCAGCTGGTGGCCGAGACAGATGCCGTAGGTCGGGATACCGCTGTCCACCAGTCTGGCGATGGCGTTGATAGCGTAATCGCAAGGCTCCGGATCACCGGGGCCGTTGGACAGGAAAATGCCGTCCGGCTTCAGCGCCAGCGCCTGCTCGGCAGTGGCCTGCGCCGGCAGCACCGTCACCTTGCAGCCGCGCGCCGCCAGCATGCGCAGGATGTTGCGCTTGACGCCATAGTCGAACGCCACCACGTTGAATTCCGGCGCAGTCGCCTCGCCGTAGCCATCGGCCAGATCCCACTCGCCCTGCGTCCACTCGTAGGGCTGGTCGCAGCTCACCACCTTGGCCAAGTCCATGCCGGCCAGTCCGGGGAAACCGCGCGCCAGCTGCAGCGCCTTCGCCTCATCCGCCTCGCCGGCGATGATGCAGCCGGCCTGGGCGCCTTTTTCGCGCAGGATGCGGGTCAGCTTGCGGGTATCAATGTCGGCAATGGCGACCACGTTGTTGGTCGCCAGATAATCGGAAAGCGACTGCTCGCAGCGCCAGCTGCTGTCCAGCAGCGGCAGATCGCGGATGATGAGGCCGGCAGCGTAGACCTTGCCGGACTCGACATCCTCGCTGTTCACGCCGGTGTTGCCGATGTGCGGGTAAGTCAGGGTGACGATCTGCTCGGTATAGGAGGGGTCGGTGAGGATTTCCTGGTAGCCGGTCATGGCGGTGTTGAACACCACCTCGCCTACCGTTGATCCAGAAGCCCCGATGGAAGTGCCGCGAAATACAGTTCCATCTGCAAGTACGAGCATGGCTGGCGTATTCTGCGGCACGATCTAACCCCTTGTTTTGTTACGTTTTGTCGCCTGAGATAGCGGATGTGCAAAGCGGGGCTGGCTCATCGCCCACCCCGCTTCGAATTTGCGGAATTATAGCCTAAAGGCGGTCAGGCATCAACGCGAAGCGAGCGCGGCCCGGCTGTCGCAATCGTCAACGCCGGCAGCCCGTCATTTCGCGCACGCGTCAGGCATGGCGCTTGTAATACTGCAGAAAGGCTTGCGCCCGCAGGGGCGGGGAAAAATAGTATCCCTGCACCTGCTGTACGCCCGCCGCCTGCAGCAGGGCAACCTGCTCTGCATTTTCCACGCCCTCCGCGATGACCTCGAGATCCGTGGTCTTCAGCAGCACGGCCAAGGCTTCGGCCCAGTGCGGCATGAATCCGTCTTCCCCACGGTCGAGAACAACACTCTTGTCGAGCTTGATGATTTGCACATTACACCGGGACAGGATCAGGACGTGGGCGGGATCGATCTTGACGTCATCCATCGCGATGCGGACGCCCTGCCGGGCGGCGGCATCCAGCGCCAGCAGCCCCATCTGGTCTGGCAGTCCGTGCTCGGTGATCTCGAGGACGATCTTGTGTCTTACATCGCTGAGCCCAGATTTTTGCGCGGCGTACTCCA
>DAOMFG010000221.1:0-2241 GCA_035429685.1 Methylophilaceae bacterium
GCCGGCGCTGATGGCGCGGGCGTCATTGTTGGCCGACAGTCCGCGCAGTGCAGCCATCTGCTGTTCCAGCGCAGCGCGTTCCGTATCGGTTAGCCGCGCTCCATCCTTGCCCAGGGCGGCGGCAATGGCTTCCAGCAGGCGCTCGGCCTCCACCTGCGCCTCACGCAGGGCGCGCGCCTGCTTGTCGTCCTCGGCGTGCGAAAAGCCGGATTGCAGCATATTGGTGATCTCGTCGTCACTCAGGCCATAGGACGGCTTGACGACTACGTGCGCTTCCACGCCGCTGGTTTGCTCACGCGCAGAGACCGACAGCAGGCCGTCGGCGTCTACCTGGAAGGTCACGCGGATACGCGCCGCGCCGGCCACCATCGGCGGAATGCCTTTTAATTCGAAGCGGGCCAGCGAGCGGCATTCCGACACCAGTTCGCGCTCGCCCTGCACCACCTGGATGCTCATGGCGGTTTGGCCGTCCTTGAAGGTGGTGAATTCCTGCGCGCGCGCCACGGGGATGGTGGAATGGCGCGGGATGATTTTCTCGGTCAGGCCGCCCATGGTTTCCAGGCCGAGCGACAGCGGGATCACGTCCAGCAGCAGCAACTCGTTATCGTTCTTGTTGCCGGCCAGCACGTCGGCCTGAATGGCGGCGCCCAGCGCCACTACTTTGTCCGGGTCGAGGTTGGTCAGTGGTTCCTGCCGGAAAAATTCCGCCACCGCGCGCTGGATCTGCGGCATGCGCGTGGCGCCGCCCACCATCACCACGCCTTGCACCTCCTCGATGCCGATTTTCGCGTCTCGCAGTGCCTTGCGTGTAGGCGTCAGCGTTTTACTCACCAGGTATTGGGTCAGGTCGTTGAAGATCTGGCTGGTCAGGGTGAGGTCGATCAGGTCGCCGCTCGACAGCATGCAGGTGATGCGCGTGTCGGCGTGGTCGGTCAGTTGTTCCTTGGCCTCGCGCGCCTTGGTCAGTAGCAGGCGGGTGTCCTCCGGGCCGATGGGGGGAAGCTTGGCCTGTTCCAGCACCCAGCAGAACACGCGCCGGTCAAAATCATCGCCACCCAGTGCGGAATCGCCATTGGTAGCCAGTACCTCGAATACGCCGCGCGACAGCCGCAGCACGGACACGTCGAAGGTGCCGCCGCCGAGATCATAGACCACGAATACGCCTTCTGCAGCATTGTCCAGGCCGTAGGCCACTGCGGCGGCGGTCGGTTCGTTGAGCAGGCGCAGCACATTGAGCCCGGACAGCCGGGCGGCATCCTTGGTGGCTTGGCGCTGGGCGTCGTCGAAATAGGCCGGTACGGTGATGACGGCGCCAGTGAGTTCTCCGCCCAGCGACTTCTCGGCGCGGGCTTTCAGCACCCTCAGGATTTCGGCCGAGATTTCCACCGGGCTCTTGCTGCCGGCCACGGTACTAAGCTGCAGCATGCCCGGTGCATCGACAAAGCGGTAAGGGTAATGGCCGAGATCGGCGATGTCGTGCACGCCCCGCCCCATGAAGCGTTTGGCGGAGACGATGGTGTTGTGCGGGTCGCGGCTTTGCTGGGCTTGCGCGGTATAGCCCACTTCGGCGCCACCATCGGCCAGATAGTGTACTACCGAGGGCAGCAGGGCGCGGCCCTGCTCGTCGTGCAGCACCACGCTCATGCCACTGCGTATGGTGGCGACCAGCGAGTTGGTGGTGCCGAGGTCGATGCCAATCGCCAGCCGGTGCTGGTGGGGTGCGGCGCTTTGGCCGGGTTCGGAAATTTGCAGCAGTGCCATCAGTCTTCCAGCGCTTCAATCGCCTGTTCGATTTCGGTGCGCACTTTATCAAGAAAGCGCAGTTTGCGCACGGTTTCGGCGGCGCTGGCGAAATCCTTGTGCTCGTCCAACATGGCGTGCAGGTGAGACTGGTGGGCCGCAGCTGCATTGTGGAGTTCGCGTAGCAGTCGGTCGAGCGCGGGGATGTTGTCCGCCTCGCGCGCTTCCTCGATGGCCTCTCGCCACTCCATCTGCTGCATCAGGAACTCGGCTGGCATCGCGGTGTTGGTATTTTCCTGCGTGTCGATGCCGTTCATGTGCAGCAGGTAGCGTGCCCGGGCAATGGGGGATTTCAGCGTCTGATAGGCTTCGTTGACATGTGTGGCCAGTTGCATCGAGCGCAGACGCTCTGCGGGGGTGGCGGCGGCAAAGCGGTCGGGGTGAACCTCGCCTTGCAGCTTGCGGTAGCTGTGGTCGAGATGACTGAGTTCAATAGCGTAG
>DAOMFG010000222.1:0-2196 GCA_035429685.1 Methylophilaceae bacterium
CCGGAACCGTAGCCGGCGTGTCGAACCACTGAACACCCAGACCGGGAAGTATGATGTCACGCTGCATTCTGAAACCCCTGCTAGGCGCCATGCTGATTGGCCTGCTGGCATCCGTGCCGTTTTCACACGCCGAAGACATCGGCCTGCTGTGGAAAGCCGAATCCCCCGCCGGCAAAACCAGCTACCTGTTCGGCACCATGCATTCCGACGATACGCGCATCAACGATTTCTCCGCGGCTCTGCTGAAAGCCATCGCCGACAGCGAGATTTTCATGGTCGAGGTGCTGCCGGCGGGCGACCATTCCGTTTATTTCATGCCGGAGGGAAAGCTCTCCAGCCTGCTGAGCGAGCAGGAGCACGAACAGGTCATGCAGCTGGCGGACTTCCATGTCATGGACAGAGCGGCGGTCAACCGGATGAAGCCATGGTTGCTGGCCGTGATGTTCGACCAACCGAGGCCCGCTTCCATTTTCTCGCAGGACATCATGTTACGCGGGATCGCGCAGAACCATGCCAAGCCACTGCTGGCGCTGGAAGAGAACGACCGCCACTTCCTGGCGCTGGACAGCCTCAGCATGGAGGAGCAGCTCACCATGCTGCGCACCGTCCTCAAGCGCAGCCAGGAGGACAAGGAACGTGATTTCGAGTCGTTGTTGAGCGCTTATTTGTCCGGCAACCTGGCGCAGATTGCCGGAGTGGATGAAGAAATGACCGGCGGCCTGCTGCCCGCGGACATCTGGCAGAAAATACGGGTCAAACTGCTGGACGAACGCAATATGGAAATGGCGGATCGCATCATCCAGCAAGCCGGCACAAGCACGGTCTTCGTTGCCGTGGGCGCATCGCATCTCGCTGGTAGCGGCGGCCTATTGCAACGCCTGCGTAGCGCCGGGTTCAGGCTCAGCCCGGTCAAGTGAGCGGCGATCATGCGCGCGCATTCTTTTTCTTTTGTGCGGATTCTCTTCCTCGCCCTGTTGTTGCATACCGCCGTCACTCGCCACAGCCATGCTGACGACAGCTTTTACGACCTGCCCCCGCCCGGGCAGCGTGTTGATATCGGCGGCTACAAACTCCACATCCATTGCCAAGGCACAGGCAGCCCGACAGTGATCCTGGATGCAGGCCTCGGCGACTGGTCCAGCCACTGGGCCAGTGTTCAGGCACTGCTCAAGGGCGACACCCAGGTTTGCAGCTACGACCGTGCCGGCTACGGCTGGAGCGACCCCGGCCCACGCCCCCGCGCCAGCGCGCAGCTGGCGACGGAGCTCCATGCCCTGCTGAAAAAGGCCGAAATACCGCCGCCTTACGTCCTGGTCGGCCATTCCTTCGGCGGCTTCAACATGCGCCTGTTCAGCACCACGTTCGACGACGAAGTCGTTGGGCTGGTGCTGGTGGATGCCTCGCATGCCGGCAGCCTGCCTTACCGCCGCGACGAAAACGGCTCCGGTTCCAACCCTGCCGCCTCCAACTACCGGGTGCTGATGGTGGCCGCCCAGGCCGACATCCTCAAGCTGCCGCCAGAAGCCATTCCGGCCGTGCACAACGATTTCCTGCATACCAAGTCGATCGCCACTGCCCGGTCGGAATACCGCGCCCTGGCGGATAGTGTCAGCCAGGTGCAGCAGGCGCCGGGGCTGGGCGATATTCCGCTGATCGTGATTTCCCGAGGCATCCACGAATGGGGAGAAAGCGCGGAAGGCGCCGCGCGTGAAGCATCCTGGCAGGCGCAGCAGGATGAGCTGGTGCGGCTCTCCCGCCGCGGAACGCATAAAATCGCGTCCAGGAGTGGTCATCACATCCATCTGGACGAGCCCGGACTGGTCGCGGACGCAATACGCGAACTGGTGGTCAAGGCACGCGAAGAACAGGTTCCAACCGGCGGCCAGCCCTAAGGTGCAGCCCGCATGGTACGGCTTTGCAAGCTGCCACGACGGATTGACAGCTCGCAGCCCCTCATGCACGATGCCGTGTATCCGCCATCATAAAATTACAACTAAAACAGTAAAGCAATGAAGTCGCGGCAAACTACCCTGATCCCGCCAGAAACGGCCGTCACCCTGGACGGCCTGTTTCATGAACGCGCGCGCCGCTCCCCGAACGGCACGGCTTATCAGTACTTCGATCATCACCTGTGCGACTGGCGCGAACTGACCTGGGCGCAAGCGCTACAGGACATCGCCCGCTGGCAGGCCGCAC
>DAOMFG010000223.1:0-2101 GCA_035429685.1 Methylophilaceae bacterium
TGGGGATGGCGGTGATCATGGTGTTCTTCATCCTCGCGGCGCTGTACGAGCGCTGGGCGCTGCCGTTCGCCGTGCTGCTCGCCCTGCCGTTCGGGCTGTTCGGCGCGCTGGGCATGATCTGGCTACGCAACCTGGTCTACGCTATTCTGCTACCGGGCGCGCTCATCCCGCCGCTGACCAACGACATCTACTTCCAGATCGGCCTGGTCACGCTGCTTGGCCTGGCGGCCAAGAACGCCATCCTGATCGTCGAGTTTGCCATCATGAAGCAGCAAGAGGACGGCATGTCGGCGCATGATGCGGTGCTGGAAGCAGCACGCCTGCGCTTCCGCCCGATCCTGATGACTTCGCTGGCCTTCATCCTTGGCGTGCTGCCGCTGGCGGTTTCGGTCGGTGCCGGGGCAGGCGCGCGCCAGTCGGTGGGCACTGGCGTCATGGGCGGCATGCTGGCGGCCACCTTCCTGGCCATTTTCTTTGTGCCGCTGTTCTACCGCCTGATTGCACGCAATGATATTCACAGGAAGGAGAAGCCAGGTGCGTAGCTTCCTCCCAATGCTGACAATGGCTGCGCTACTGGTCGCATGCAGCCACCATGCGCCGCTGGAGCAGCCCGCCCCGGTGCTGCCGCAGGCATGGAACAGTATGGAAGGCGCCAGCCCGGCCAGCATGGCCGGCGAACGCTGGTGGAACCTGTTCGGCGATCCCGTGCTGGACAAGCTGGTGGACGAGGCCGTGCAGCACAACCATGACGTGGAAACCGCTGCTGCGCGCGTGCTGGAAGCCGAGGCCAAGCTTGGCATTACCGACGCTGCCCGCTATCCGGAGGTCAACGTCAATGGCGATGGCTATCGCAGGAAACTTTCGGAAGCGACTGACGTGCCCTTGTTCGACGGCATGCCGCGCTATGAGAACAACCTGCGCCTGACGCTGGACGCCAGCTACGAGGTGGATGTGTGGGGCAAGTATCGCCGTGCCAGCGATGCCGCCCGCGCGCAACTCCTGGCTGCGCAGTACGCGCGTGACACCGTGCGCCTGACGCTCACCGCCGAGGTCGCCCAGCAATACTTCAACCTGCTGGCCGCCGACGCACAGGTCGCGGTGCTGCGCGACGTGCTGAAAAGCCGGCAGGAAAGCGTCGCGCTGCTGCGCGTGCGGCTGGAGAACGGCTTGAGTTCCGAATACGATGTGCGTCAGGCCGAGGGTGAGGAATTTTCCGTGCGCTCCCAGCTGGTGAGCGCGCGCAAGGCGCAGGAAGACCTCGAGGCGGTGCTCGCCATCCTGCTTGGGCGCTCCCCGCGCGAGGTGATGGAGGGCATGGTCGAGCGCGGCCAAGTCAACCCGTTACAGACCCTGTGGGTGCCGGACGGCCTGCCCTCCGACCTGCTGCTGCGCCGTCCCGACATCCGCGAGGCGGAGCAGAAACTGCTGACCGAGGACGCCAACATCGACGTGGCGCGCACCGAGTTTTTCCCGGCCATCTCGCTCACCGCCTACCTCGGCACCTCAAGTGCGACGCTGGGCGATCTGTTCTCCGGCCCGGCCAGCATCTTCCAGTTTGCCCTGGGCCTGAGCCAGCCGATTTTCAACGCCGGCCGCATCGAGTACTCGGTCAAGGCGGCGGAAGCGCGCCGTGCGCAGGTGCTGGCCGGCTACAAGAAGGCTGTCGCTAATGCATTTGGCGACGTGCGCACCGTGCTCAACGCGCAGAGCGCCGGCCGCGACACGCTCGAGGCCGAGTCGGCACGGGTAGGTGCCATGGCCGAAGCGCTGCGTCTCGCCAACCTGCGCTACCTGGGCGGGGTTTCCAGCCGTCTGGGCGTGCTGGATGCGGAACGGCAGCTGTTGCAGGCGCAACTGGCCAGAATCGACGCCGAGAACGCCCAGCGGGCAGCAGTGGTGAGCCTGTTCAAGGCGTTGGGGGGCGGGTGGGCGCAGGCTGGAGTGGAACCTGCTGCACGGTAGCACTGTATGGTTTTTTATTCTTTGATGCCTTTGGCTCGGCAAGCTTTAAAGGATGCTGATCCTTTTTGTTTTGGATCGCAGGGTGGTAATCCCCCCATTTTTAACTGGGGTCAGAAGTAGAGTCATGCGGCCATGGCCA
>DAOMFG010000224.1:0-2020 GCA_035429685.1 Methylophilaceae bacterium
GCCATTTGACCATATCACCGACACGGTGGCCGATCAGCGCCTTCGCCAGCGGCGATACCCAGCTCACCTTGTTCTGCGCGACATCGGCCTCGTCCTCGCCGACAATGGCGTATTGGCGGCGGTCACCATTCTCGTCTTCCAGGCTGACGCAGGCGCCGAAGCGGACCTCGTTTTCCGGCTGCGCGGCCGGATCGACCACGATGGCACTTTCCAGCCGCGCCGCGTAGTAGCGCAGGTCGCGTTCGGCCTCGGCTTTTTCCTGCAGCGCGAACGGGTCGTCCTTTTTCGCGGCGAGCTGACTACGCAACGCTTCCAGCCGCAGCGCTTCTTCCTGCAACTGCCTGAGCCCTGTGGGCGTGACGTAGTTGGGATGCGGGCTGACCGGGCGCTCCACCAGCTCGTCGCCGGCCTGCTCGAATTTGTCCTCGTTGAGGAAGGCGCGGCTCATAGCTCGAATACCTCCCCACGCAGCAGGAAATGCACCGGGTGGTTGCCCAGGGCAGTACGCACTTCGGCGCGCACGGCTTCCACCTTGTCCGGCTCGATGTGGGTCACCAGCAGCTGCGCCGGCCGCTGCAGTCGCGCCATACCGCGTGCCAGCAGGCTGGGCGTAGTGTGGCACGCGCGCTCCGCCACGGCGCCGTCGGCGTCGCGCATGGTGGTTTCCACCATGACGTATTTCAGGTTTTCCACCTGATCGAGCGCCTCCCAGAACACTTCGCAATCAGTGGTGTCGCCGCTGAAAGCGAAGCTGCCCTGGCCCGCATTGAGCAAATAGCCTACTGCCGGCACGGTGTGGCGGGCGGGCAGGGCGGTAATCTGTCGTTCGCCCAGTGTGACCATTTCGCCTTGTTGCAGCGGCGCGAAGCGGATATAGGCCTGCTCCGGCGTCGGCAGGGCACTATAGTCCGGCCACAATATGCCGTTAAACACATGCGCCTTGAGCGCGTCCACCGTTTCCGGCAGGGCATGTACCGTGATCGGGCCGTCCCGCAGCGCCAGCGCTGCGTCCGACAGTAGTGGCAGGAATAGCACGTGGTCGAGGTGAGCGTGGGTGAGAAACACGTGGCGGATGCCCGCCATTTCCGCCAGCGTCAGGTCGCCGACGCCAGTGCCGCAATCCACCAGAATGTCGTCGTCAACCTGAATGGCAGTGGTGCGCAGATCGCCGCAGGCGCCACCGGAACAGCCGAGGATGCGAACCCGCACCGCCCTTACTCCCACTCGATGGTGGCGGGCGGCTTGCCAGAGATGTCGTAGACCACGCGGTTGATGCCGCGTACCTCGTTGATGATGCGGTTGGACACCTTGCCGAGCAGGCTGTAGGGCAGCTCCGCCCAGTGCGCGGTCATGAAATCGCTGGTGACTACGGCACGCAGTGCGACCACGTATTCATAGGTGCGGCCGTCGCCCATCACGCCCACGCTCTTGACCGGCAGGAAAACGGTAAATGCCTGTGAAGTTTTTTCGTACCAGCCGGAGGCGCGCAGTTCCTCGATGAAAATGGCATCCGCACGGCGCAGCAGGTCGGTGTATTCGCGCCTCACTTCGCCCAGGATGCGCACCCCGAGGCCGGGGCCGGGGAACGGGTGGCGATATACCATGTCATGCGGCAGACCAAGCGCCACGCCGAGTTCGCGTACTTCGTCCTTGAACAGTTCACGCAGCGGTTCCAGCAGCTTCAGGTGCAGCGTTTCCGGCAGGCCGCCGACGTTGTGGTGGCTCTTGATGGTATGCGCTTTCTTGGTCTTGGCGCCGGCCGATTCGATCACGTCCGGGTAGATGGTACCCTGCGCCAGCCATTTTGCCTGCGGCAGTCTGGCGGATTCCTGCTGGAACACGTGCACGAATTCGCGGCCGATGATCTTGCGTTTCTGTTCCGGGTCGGTGACGCCCTTGAGGTCGCCGAGGAATTTTTCGCTGGCATCGACGTGGATAACCTTGACGCCGAGGTGGTCGCCGAAGGTCGCCATCACCCGCTCGGCCTCGTTTAGGCGCCGCAGGCCATTGGTGACCAATA
>DAOMFG010000225.1:0-1935 GCA_035429685.1 Methylophilaceae bacterium
CCCCGGTGCAGGGCAAGGGAGCGGCGGAACTGATCGCGCAGGCCATCCGCACGGCCGGTCAACGCGCCGAATGTGACGTGCTGATCGTCTGCCGCGGCGGCGGAAGCATGGAAGACCTGTGGCAGTTCAACGAGGAAATCGTGGCGCGCGCCATCGTTGATAGTCCCGTTCCGGTGGTCAGCGGGATTGGCCATGAAACCGACTTCACCATCGCCGATTTCGTCGCCGACGTGCGAGCGCCAACACCGACCGCCGCAGCGGAACTGGTCACACCCGACGGTACAGCGCTGCTGCGGCAAATCGCGCAAACGGCCACAACGCTGGAGCGGCAAATGGTACGCAACTTGGCCGAGCGTGCGCAAAAGCTGGACCTGCTGGGTTACCGCCTGATTCATCCCGGCGAGAAAATCCACCGCCACCAAGAGCAGTTATTACATCTGCGGACCAGGATCACCGCCACCCTGGGGCGCCGGCTTGAAAACATCGGCAACCAATTCTCGTCGTTGTCGAACGCGCTGCAGCGTGGAATGGCGCAGCAGCTTTCCCTGCATCGTACCCAGTTGCTGCGGGTTGCGCAAAACCTCGAACACCTCAGCCCACAACAAGTTCTGAACCGTGGATACAGCCTGGTGCGCACGGCCGAGGGCGTGGTCGTGCGCAGCAGTGTGGAACTCAAGGAAGACGAAGCGGTCCACCTTACCTTTGCGCAAGGTGGCGCGGAAGCCACTATCACACGCACCACACCATGAGTGAGCCTATAAGAAACCAATTGTCCCGACACATCCTGCCGACAGCCTCGACCATGGTGGGCGTCTGCATGACCGTGATTGGCTTGATCAAGCTGATGCCGGGCGGCGGCGGGACGACCAGGATAGACGAAATTCTGGCGCTGGACAGCCTGATCTTTGTTACCAGCGCCTTCTTTTCCTATCTTTCCATTCGTAGTTCGCTAAAGGAAGCAACTTATGAACGCTGGGCCGACAACACCTTCATGGCTGCCTTGGCGGTCATGGCGCTGACGACCTGTGTTTTTGCTCTGGAGCTGCTGTAGAAACGGCTCCGGGACTGCCATATGGAGTTTTGCACTGCATCACCTCATTGAAGATAGCCGCGGTTGACAAGTAGGGATAAAATGCCACCTTCTTGCCATCGGTTCAGGTAGCACACTTGCAAACCCCAGACTCGAACAAATCGCGCCTTGCAGCGCTCTCCCTGGCGGCACTCGGCGTCGTGTTCGGCGACATCGGCACCAGCCCCCTCTACACCATGAAGGAAGTCTTTGCCAGCCATCACCCGATGCCGGTGACGCCAGATAACGTGCTGGGCGTGTTGTCCCTGATCCTGTGGGCACTCATCATGGTAGTGACGGTAAAATACGTCGCTTTCGTAATGCGTGCCGACAACCATGGCGAGGGCGGTATCATGGCGCTGATCGCGCTGGCCAGCCAGCAGGCGGGGAAGAACAAACGCCGCCAGCGATTCATCATGCTGGCCGGTATCGTTGGTGCCTGCATGTTCTTCGCCGATGGCATGATTACCCCGGCTATTTCGGTGCTGTCGGCGGTGGAAGGTCTGGAAATCGCCTCCCCGCATCTGCACAAAATGATTATTCCCGTCACCCTGGGCGTGCTGTTCGTGCTGTTCTGGATGCAGCGGCATGGCACGGCCACTGTCGGCACCCTGTTCGGTCCCATCATGCTGCTGTGGTTCGGCACTCTGGCAACGCTGGGCATCGCCAGCATTCTGCAAAACCCAGAAGTGCTGCGCGCGCTCAACCCGCTGCATGCCGTTCATTTCTTTACCGGCAACCATTGGCTGGCATTCGTCGCGCTGGGCGCGGTGGTGCTGGCGGTCACCGGCGGCGAGGCGCTGTATGCCGACATGGGCCATTTCGGCAGAAGGCCGATCCGCCTGGCTTGGTTCGGTTTCGTATTG
>DAOMFG010000226.1:0-1933 GCA_035429685.1 Methylophilaceae bacterium
CATTTATATATTATCAAAACAAAAGCATCGTCTTCAAAATCGCTTCTCAACAGGAATGATATAGCGCGGCTGAATGATTTCTTTATTGAATTTGAAATTGATGTAAAGCAGTTGCAACGTGACCAAAGTGACGGTATCGTCCGGCAGGCGTCCGACGTATTCCTGCAGTGCCTTGCTGCCCTCGATGCCGGGCTTGCCGGAAGGAATATGCACTTCCAGCAGGCGGCGGCTGGCGAACAGAGACAACGCATCGCGGCCGGCAGTGAGCTGTTGCCAGTTGAAATTGCGCTCGGCGGTGTAGGACTGGCGCTCGTCGTACCCCTTTTTTCTGGCGGCCTGGCGGATGGTATCCACGCTCTCCATCAAGGCCAGCGGTTCGTCGCCAGTGAGCACGTAGAGTGGTCGCAGTTCGCGCTCAAGGTGGCTGGCGAGCTGCTCGGACGATAGGCGCATTTTCAGAGGTCTGCTGAAAGAAGCCGGCTAATTGGCCGCGCTGGGCTTGCGGGTCTGCTGAGCGCTCAAGCGGCGCATGATCTTGCGTGCGGCCTCCGCACGCATGTCGCTTAATATGCGGGCTTCTTCATAATCCTTGGCGAGCAGCTGGCTGTCGTCGTAGGAGAACGTGCGCTGCTCTTCGACCGTTTGCGCAGCGCCCCACAATTCACTGCCGGCCTCCTTGGCGCGGAAGGTGACGCGGTAGGTCAGCGCATATTCCTTCACCTTGCCGCCACCCGATAACGACAGAATGCGCTTGTCAGTGGTTTCCTTCATCAGGTCCAGCAACATTTCCGCCTGATCCGGCGAAGGTAGCAGTTTGACGTCGTTGCTGCGCATGATCTGCTTCAGGTCGGGCATGATGCCAGGCGCACCGTTCTGGATATAGATGGTATGGAACGACAGATCGGCTGCGCCCCGCATGTGAAAGCCGCAGGCAGTGAGCGCCAGCAGGCACAGCAGCACAAGGGAGCGAAATTGCAGGCGGTTCATTGGCTTATCCCACGACGACGTTGACGAGCTTGCCGGGCACGACGATGATTTTTTTCACGCTCACGCCCTCCAGGTATTTTTGCACGTTGGGCTGTTGCAGCGCCAGCGTTTCGATGGCGCTGCGGTCGGCATCCTTGGCCACCGTCACGCTGCCGCGCAGCTTGCCGTTGACCTGGATCACCAGTTCTATCTCATCCTGTACCAGCGCGTTTTCCAATGGCTGCGGCCAATCGGCGGCGAGAATGTCGTCGCCGTAGCCGAGTTCACGCCACAGCGCGTGGGTGATGTGCGGGCAGATTGGCGATAGCAGGCGCAGCAGGATGGAGAAGCCTTCGTGCGCTACCGCCATCCAGCCCTCGCCGCCTTCTTTTTGTGCCTTTTCCAGTGCATTGAGCATCTTCATGGCCGCTGAAGCGACGGTGTTGAACTGGTGTTTGGAGAGGTCGTAACCCGCCTGTTTCAGTGTCAGATGGACTTCGCGGCGAATGGCGGCCAGGTTATTGCTTGGCTTGACGATTTCTGCCCCCGGCTGCTCCGACAGAATGCAGGCGTAAGACCATACCCGCTTGAGGAAGCGGTGCGCGCCTTCCACCCCGGCGTCCGACCATTCCAGCGTCTGTTCCGGCGGCGCGGCAAACATCATGAAGAAGCGCGCGGTATCGGCGCCGTATTGCTCGATCAATGCCTGCGGGTCGACGCCGTTGCGCTTGGATTTGGACATGGTGCCCATGCCCTGGAAATCCACCGGCTGACCGTCGCCCAGCAACTTTGCACCAGTCACTTTGCCGCCGGCGTCATGGATCAGTTCCGCTTCTTCCGGGGCGAAATACTCGATGCCGCCCTTGTCGGTGCGGCGCGAGAAGATGTGGTTGAGCACCATGCCCTGGGTGAGCAGGTTGGTGAAGGGCTCGTCGTAGGTGACCAGGCCCATGTCGCGCATCACCTT
>DAOMFG010000227.1:0-1849 GCA_035429685.1 Methylophilaceae bacterium
GCTGATAGCGATGGGCCCCTCGGCACGCGCCCGCCAGCTGATCGAGCATCCCGCCAGTCCACAAATGCCGTCGCACCAGCAGATCGTGGCGCATATCTTCCTGCTGCAGGATCTCGTGGATGTGGAGGCGCTTTCTGCCGGCGTGTGGTATGTGGCGATCGATTTCCAGTTGTATGCGCTACTGGTGCTGGTGCTGTGGTTTTCCAGCAGGATGGCCGATACCACCGGCATGCCCGCTTCGCACCTGGTACTGGGAATGTGCTTGGGTCTGACCGGCGCTTCCCTGCTGTGGCTCAACCGCAATCCTGGCCTGGACGAATGGGCGCCTTACTTCTTTGGCGCCTACGGTCTCGGTATTCTGGCGCAATGGATATCCCAGCATCCGCGCAAGGGGCGCTGGGTGGCGCTGCTGGCCGTGCTGGTGTTGGCCGCCCTGGCGCTGGAATGGCGCAGCCGTACGCTGGTGGCCGGCCTTATCGCGTTGCTGCTCATCTTAAGCGTGGATGGCAGGCTGCCCCCACGTTGGCTGGACAACAAGCCGGTGGCTGCCTTGGGAAAAATCTCCTACTCGGTGTTCCTGATCCATTACCCGGTCTGCCTGGCGGTCGGAGCAGTGGTATACAGGCTGTGGCCAAGCAGCGTCGCCATCAACTTCCTCGGCATGTTCGCCGCTTGGCTGCTCAGCCTCGGCGCAGGATTCATCCTCTACCAAACGGTTGAAAGTTCCGGGTTTGGCCGGCCAAGCAATCTAAAGGGTTCCGTGTCGGAGTAGTTTGAGCCGGCCGATCAGATAAAAGCTGTTTATTCTGGCGCTGTCACGACCACATAAGCCCCGCTGTCATCTGGCTTGTAATAGACGCCGCCGTCGACATAATACTGCGTGCCCCTCACTACGACGGGCGAGGCGGTGTCCGGCAGGACATCCACCCTCGTACCTACCGCCACGTTGCCGCGCGGCCCTTCAACCGCAACAGCCTCATCCCCGCGTGGCCCTTCGACGGCTACAACTCTTGCCGCAACCTGTGACACGAATGCCGGAAAAACCGTGAGTATCGAGAGCAGGAAAATGATTGCTAAGGATTTGACTTTTGACTTGTCCATCATTGATCTCCATATTCAATGTTAGCGGGTGTGACTTTCATGAATTTCCAATTATCCATGAATATCAATTCTTGAGAAGGTAAAACCGTTCAGTCAGCACTTTTCCGTCCTTGATTGCGTCTAACCGGTAGCCAGCGGCGTCACCCAGCTTGGTGAGACGCTCATCCGGGTGAGGGTGGGTCTTGAACAGCAGCGCCACGCGGCTGTCATCCTTGCCGGCGTGGCCGATGGTCTGTAGCACCTCCACCAGGCCGTAGGGATCGTAGCCGGCGCGGCCGGCCAGGACTATACCTATTCTGTCAGCTTCGAACTCGGCGTCCTTGTCCAGACTGCGGGCGCAGATTTCGGCACCGCTGCCGATCAGCTGCTGCACGGTCTGGTTGTCCTTGCCCAGGGTGCCGCCTAGCAGGCCAGCGCCGTAGCTGAGCAGCTGCTGCTTCTGGATGACCTTCAGTTGGTGCTTCTTGACCACGTGTCCGATCTCGTGGCCGACTACGCCGGCCAGTTCGGCCTCGTTGTTGAGCTGGCGGTACAGTCCTTTGGTCACGAGCACCCAGCCGCCGGGCGCGGCGAAGGCGTTGAGGTCATCGGATTCGATCACGCCGAAGTGCCAAGGCAGGTCGGGGCGTTCGCTCTGCAAGGCTACCCAGCGCCCGACCTGGTTGACGTATTTCTGCAGCTTCTCGTCCTTGACCAGCGGCGCGGCACCCAGCAGGTTGCCCGCGATTTCGCGCCCAAGGCGGATTTC
>DAOMFG010000228.1:0-1819 GCA_035429685.1 Methylophilaceae bacterium
GTGCAGGTTGGGAATGAACTGGCTTTTGAACAAAGGCAGGAGGCCCAGGCCGAGCAGGATGAGCACCATGGACAGGCTGAGCGTGGCGCGGTAATGCCGCTCGATGCGCCGCAGCAGGCCGGTGTAGCCGCGCTTGATGAGGCGGATCAGCGGCGGATCCTCGCTCTCCAGCTTGCCGTGGGTAAACAGCAGGTAGCACAGCGCCGGGGTCAACGTCAGCGCCACCACCAGCGAGGCCAGAATGGCGCTGATATAGGCGTAGCCGAGCGGTGCGAACAATTTGCCGGCCACGCCGGACAAGGTGAGCAGGGGCATGAACACCATGGCGACGATGATGGTGGCGTAGACCACCGAGCTGCGCACTTCCATGGAGGCGTCGAACACGACCAGGTGTGCCGGCCGTGGCTCGGCCAGCAGGCGGTTTTCGCGCAGGCGGCGGAAGATGTTTTCGGTGTCGATGATGGCGTCGTCTACTACTTCGCCCAGCGCGATGGCGAGTCCGCCTAACACCATGATGTTAAGGCCGATGCCGAAATACGCCAGCACGATGACCGCGGTCAGCAGCGAGAGCGGGATGGCGGTGGCCGAGATAAAGGCGGTGCGCACGTTGAACAGGAACAGGAACAGCACCGCGATCACCAGCACCGAGCCGATCAGGATGTCGGTCTTGACGCCGTCGATGGCGGTTTCGATGAAGTTGGCCGGGCGGAACAGCTCGGCATAGAGCTTCACCTGTTCGTTTTGCAGCGAAGGTTCCAATTCGTGCAGGGCTTTTTCCAGTGCGTCGGTTACGGCCTTGGTGTTGGCGCCCAGTTGCCCCTGCACGGAGAGGTAGACGCCAGGTTTGCCGTTGATGGCCGCGGCGCTGATGGAAGGGGCAGGGCCCTCGACCACCTGGCCGATGTCGCCCATACGGATGGTTTGCCCATCGCGGTGCAGCATCGGCATGCGCGCCAGTTGCACCGGGGTGAGCGCCTGGCCTTCGCTGTTGATGAGGATGCGCTGGTTGCTACCCTCGATAAAGCCGGCGCCGCGTACCCCGGTGGCTTTGGCTGCGGCCGCCAGTACCTCCTGCAGCGACAGGTTGTAGCGGATCAGCTTTTCCGGGTCGACCTGGATCTGGAACTGGCGTACCTCGCCGCCGAACACGTTGACATCGGCCACGCCGGGCACCGCCATCAGGTGTGGGCGGATGCTCCAGTCCACCAGGGTGCGCAGCTCCATTAGCGAACGGGCGTCAGAAGTCAGGCCGATGCCCAATACCGTGCTGGCGGAGGAGGCCAGCGGCGTGATGTTGGGGATGACATTGCGCGGCAACTGACTGGTCAGCGTGGAAAGGCGTTCCGCCACCACCTGCCGGTTACGGTAAACGTCGGTGCCTTCCGTGAAAATGATGGTGACGACTGATAGTCCGGGGATGGATTGGGAGCGCATGGAATCGATGCCCACCGTGCCGGAAACGGCATTTTCGATGGGTTGCGATACCAGGGTTTCCACCAGATCGGCGGAAAGTCCGGGCGCCTCGGTCTGGATTACCACTTGGGTCGGCGAGAACTCCGGGAAAACGTCCAGATTGGCGCGCGTCAGGCTGTACAGGCCGTATACGATCACCAGGCTGGCCAGCCCGATGACGACGCCGTGGAAGCGGATGGAGAAACGAACCAGTGCCGACATCATGTCGGGTCAGTCCTCCATTGTGACGTGTGCGTCGTGTAGCGACTCCGCGCGCCCCTCGCCCGCAAGCGGGAGAGGGGAGGGGTGAGGGAAATGAAGACGGAATTTTTCATTTCAGTCTTGATTCTCGTTTTTGCTCTCATAC
>DAOMFG010000229.1:0-1677 GCA_035429685.1 Methylophilaceae bacterium
CTGCGAGGCGCTGGCGGGGCTGCTGGGCGTGTCCGATGACCAGGTCCTGCCATTCTCCACCGGCGTCATCATGGAACCGTTGCCGGTAGAACGCGTCGTGGCCGGTCTGCCGGCCTGCAAGGACAATTTGAAGGAAGACAACTGGCTCAATGCCGCACAGGCGATCATGACCACCGATATCGTGGCCAAGGGCGCTTCGCGCCAGATCGACATCGGCGGCAAAGTGGTCACGGTAACCGGCATCGCCAAGGGATCCGGCATGATCCATCCCAACATGGCCACCATGCTGGGCTACATTGCTACCGATGCCGCCGTGTCGCAGTCGGCGCTGGAGGCTATGGTCCACTATGCGGTCAACCGCTCCTTCAACTGCATCACGGTGGACGGCGATACCTCGACCAACGACTCGCTGATCCTGATCGCGAGCGGACGAGCGGAGGGTGCTGAGATCGCCGATACCCACGGGGCCGACTATCATGCCCTGCGTCACGCCGTCACCGAAGTCGCCATGCAGCTGGCGCAGGCGATTGTCAGGGATGGCGAGGGCGCCACCAAGTTCATGACCATCCAGGTGCAGGGTGGCCGCGACGAGGCGGAGTGCCGCAAGATCGGCTATGCCATCGCGCATTCCCCGCTGATCAAGACCGCATTTTTCGCCTCCGACCCCAACCTGGGGCGTATCCTGGCGGCGATCGGCTACGCCGGCGTGACCGACCTCGACGTCAGCCTCATCAAGCTCTACCTTGGGGATGTGCTGGTGGCGGAAAACGGCGGTCGTGCGGCGAGTTACCAGGAAGCCGACGGGCAGCGCGTAATGAAGGAGGCGGAGATTGCCGTGCGCGTCGCGCTGGGTCGCGGTCACGCCCAAGCCACGGTATGGACCTGCGACTTCTCCTATGACTACGTCAAGATCAACGCGGACTACCGTACTTGAGCGATCTGCAACATCTGATTTCCCACGCCGAAACGTTGCTTCATCGGCTGGAAGGCTTGTTGCCGCAAGTTCTCGCCGACCCTGACTGGTCGGTGCACGCCTTCCGCTGGCGCCGCCAGCATGGTCGCGGGTACCTGCAAGCGGTAGCACGGCCGCACCGCATCGAGCTCAGCGACCTGCGTGATGTCGAGGAGCAGAAAAAACTGCTGGTGCGCAACACGCGCCAGTTCCTGCAAGGGCTGCCGGCCAATAACGTGCTGCTGACCGGCGCGCGCGGCACAGGAAAATCCTCGTTGGTGAAGGCACTGCTGACCACGTTCGCTGCCGATGGCCTGCGGCTGGTCGAGGTGGACAAATCCGATCTGGTTGACCTGCCTGATATTAGCGAACTGTTGCGCAACCGCCCCGAGCGTTTCGTCATTTTCTGCGATGACTTGTCCTTCGATGCCGACGAGCCCGGTTACAAGGTGCTCAAGGTGGCGCTGGATGGTTCCATCGCCAGTGCAGCGGACAACATGCTGATCTACGCTACTTCCAACCGGCGCCATCTGATGCCGGAGTTCATGGCGGAGAATCTGGAAACGCAGTATGTCGGCGACGAGATCCGCCCCGGTGAAACCAGCGAAGAAAAAGTCTCGCTGTCGGAGCGCTTCGGCCTGTGGCTGTCGTTCTACACGTTCGATCAGGAGGCATACCTCGACATAGTGCGCCATTGGCTGCGCAGCTTCGGACTCACTAGCCTT
>DAOMFG010000230.1:0-1515 GCA_035429685.1 Methylophilaceae bacterium
CATCCTCGGCGGCGATGCGCAGCGCGCTGGCCTTGCCGATCCCGCTGCCGGCGCCGGTTACCAGCACCACTTTGCCCGTAAATCTTTGCATCGTTATTCTCCTGTCGTGAGCGTCGCAGGATGCCCGCCACACGCAATCCGGTCAAACCGCACGGTACGCGGCAATAAACCGCCCGCGGGTGATTGGCGCGCGCACTGCGCCGGATGCATTTGGCCAATGCGGACTGACTTTTTAAGCCATCGCGCCCTTGCAGTACCTTTATCTGCCTCGGGGCGACCCTTATCATAAGGTTATTGTGTTCCCCTCGTTGAACAACCGCTACCGTTCCAATCGCGTTAGCACCTGCCTGGAGAGATAACTTGGAAGAACGAGATCAGTTTCGTTTGGACGTGCGCGCCTGGCTGGAGGCCAACTGTCCCGCCTCGCAGCGCCAGCCGATGACATCGGACGATCAGTACTGGGGCGGCCGCCGCGGAGCTTTCGCCAGCGACGACGCCAAACTCTGGTTCGAGCGCATGCGCGACAAGGGTTGGACAGCGCCCGAGTGGCCCACCCAATACGGCGGCGGCGGCTTGAGCCCGCAACAGGCCAGGGTGCTCAAGGAAGAGATGAAACGCATACACGCGCGCACCCCGTTGTATGGCATCGGCCTGTGGATGCTGGGACCTGCCGTACTGGAGTACGGTAACGACGCGCAGAAAGAGCAACACATCCGCGACATCGTCAACGGCAAGATCCGCTGGTGCCAGGGCTACTCAGAGCCGGGCGCAGGCTCCGACCTCGCCAGCCTGCAATGCAAGGCAGAAGACATGGGCGACCACTTCCTGGTCAACGGCAGCAAGATCTGGACGACCGCCGCTGACAAGTGCGACTGGATTTTCTGCCTGGTGCGCACCGACCCGAATGTGAAGAAGCAGGAGGGAATCAGTTTCCTGCTCATCGATATGGATACGCCCGGCGTCTCCACGACGCCGATTCCGCTGATCAGCGGCGAGTCAGAGTTTTGCCAGACCTTTTTCGACAATGTGAAGGTGCCCAAGGAAAACCTGGTCGGCGAGTTGAACAAGGGCTGGTCGGTCGCCAAGGCGCTGCTGGTGCACGAGCGCAAGCTGATGGCGGAGATCGGCAGCGAAAGTCCGCGCCAGGTGTTGCAGCCCAACATGGCGGCGCGCGAATATCTGGAGTTTGAAAACGGCAAGATCGCGGATGCTTCACTGCGCAACGCGCTCGTCGAATACGACATGCTGATGCAGGCCATCGCGCTGACGCACTTTCGCAGCTTTGAAGAAAAAAACCACGGTGTCAGCAGCGCGGCGGCGATGGTGATGAAGTACGTCGGCACGGAAGCGGAAAAGGCCAAGAGTGAATTGCTGCTGGCCATCATGGGCAGCCGTGGCCTGGGCTGGGAGGGCAAAGGGTTTACCTTGCAGGAAATCGACACCTTGCGCCTGTGGGCCATGTCGAAAACGCTGACCATTGCCGGTGGCAGCTCCGAAATCCAGCTCAACCTGATC